>NZ_JAOTQT010000040.1:0-42907 GCF_025685725.1 Burkholderia sp. BKH01
CTGGCTCGCCGCGCTCGCGGGCTGGGCGCTGCCGGCCGCGGTGGCCGCGCTCGCGTGGCCGCTGGCCGGTCGCGGCGGCGATGCGCTCGCCGCCGGGCCGGCTGCGGCATCGACCGCGCAGCCGTCGCGTTCGCCGCGTGCATGGCGGCTCGCGCTGTTCTTCGGGATCGCGACGGGCGCGTACACGCTGGTGCTCGCGTGGCTGCCGCCGTACTACATGCGGCTCGGCTGGTCGCCGACGGCGGCCGGCAGCCTGCTCGGCGGCGTGACGCTCGCGGAAGTCGTCGCGGGGCTGACGATCTCGGCGACGATCGACCGCCTGCCCGATCGCCGGCCCGCGCTGCATGCGGCGATCGCGTCGCTGTTCGTCGGGTTGCTGGCGATGCTGGCCGCGCCCGAAGCGCTCGCCTTGCCGGCCGCGCTGCTGCTCGGCGCGGGGATCGGCGCGCTGTTTCCGCTGTCGCTGATCGTCACGGTCGACCATGCGGCGACGCCGGCGGAAGCCGCATCGCTGACGGGGTTCGTGCAGGGTGTCGGCTACCTGATCGCCGGGTTGTTCCCATTCGCGGCCGGCGTCGTGCGCCAGCATCTCGCGGACCTGACGCCTGCGTGGGTGGCGATGGCGTGCCTGTGCGTCGTACTGTTCGCGCTGGCGGCGGGTTTTGCGCCGCGGCTCGCGCGGCAGGTTGCGCGGGCCTAGCGCGGAGGGCCGCGCATCAGCTGCCCGCTTCCCGCTCCGACGGCAACCGTCGATAGGCACGCATCGCCGCAAGCCGCACGCGTCTTCGTCGCGCGGCCGGCACACCCGGATCGCGTGCCGCACGTCGTCGGCCAGTGCGCTGATCAGTTGCTCGCAGATCGGCATGAGGCCTGGGTTGCGAACACGGCTCGACCGTCACCGTGCGCGCGATGTCCGCGATCGCCGATCCGCGTGCACCGCGCCGCATTCCGACCGGTACGCGCGTGATCAACCCACGCTCGCGTACAGCGTCGAATCCGCGAACCCTTCGGCGTCGAGCACGCGCCCGATCAGGATCAGCGCGGTGCGCTCGATCTGCGTGCCCTGCACCTTGCCGACGATGTCGGCCAGCGTGCCGGTCACGCGTTCCTCGTCGGGCCAGCTCGCGCGATAGATCACCGCGACCGGGCAATCGGCGCCGTAATGCGGCAGCACTTCGTCGACGATGCGCGCGAGATGGCGCACGCCGAGATGGATCGCGAGCGTCGCGCGGTGCGCGGCGAGCGAGCCGAGCGTCTCGCCTTCCGGCATCGCCGTCTTGCCCGCGAAGCGCGTGAGGATCACCGTCTGCGCGACGCCGGGCAGCGTCAGCTCGACGCCGAGCGTCGCCGCGCACGCGGCCGTGGCCGTCACGCCCGGCACGATTTCATACGGAATCCCGAGCGTCTTCAGCCGGCGGATCTGCTCGCCGATCGCGCCGTACAGCGACGGATCGCCCGAATGCACGCGCGCGACGTCCTGCCCTTTCGCATGCGCGGCGGCGAGCAGCGCGACGATCGCGTCGAGGTCGAGTTCGGCCGTATTGACGACCTGCTCCGCGCGATGGCCTTCGAGCACAGCCGCCGGCACCAGCGAGCCCGCATACAGGATCACCGGGCAGGTGCGCACGAGGCGCTGGCCCTTCACCGTGATCAGCTCCGGGTCGCCGGGGCCCGCGCCGATGAAATACACCGTCATCGAAAAATCTCCGTCAATTCGTTGGATGATCGGCCGCGCGGCGTCACGCGCGCGCGGCCGGATCGAGCGCGTCGAGCAGCGCGGCGGCCGAGTCGAACGTGCGGTCTGCGTCGGGCAGCGGCGGCCGGCGCAGCATCACGACCGGCAGCCGGCGTTCGCGCGCGACGTCGAGCTTGGCCTCGGTGGCCGCGCCGCCGCTGTTCTTGCTGACGACGACGTCGATCCCCGTCAGCGCGAACAGCGCGCGCTCGCCGTCGAGCGTGAACGGCCCGCGCGCGGCGACGATCTGCGCGCGCGCGTTGCCGGGATGCGCGTCGAGGCAGCGCACGAGCCAGAACTGGTGCGGCGGGATCGCGTCGAGATGCGCGAGCGGCTCGCGGCCGAGCGTGAACAGCGGCCGCTTGAACGGCGCGAGCGCGGCCTCGATGCCGGCCCAGTCGTCGACCATCCGCCAGTCGTCGCCGGGTCGCGGCGCCCAGGGCGCGCGGCGCAGCGCCCACAGCGGCACGCCCGCGTCGCGCGTCGCGGCGGCCGCATTCGCGCTGATTCGTGCGGCATACGGATGTGTCGCGTCGATCACGAGGCCGATGCCGGCGCTGCGCAGATACGCGGCCAATCCGGCAGCGCCGCCGAAACCGCCGACGCGCACGTCGCAGCGCAGGTCGTCGGGCACCTTGCCGAGGCCGGCCAGGCTATACACGTGATGCGGGCCGAGTGCGCGCGCGATTTTCAGCGCATCGCCGGTGCCGCCGAGCAGCAGGAGGCGCGCGCTCATCGCGCCTGCCCGACGAAGCGGCCCTGCCGGTCGATCGCGAACATCTCGACGGCGACCGAAGGCGGCACGATGTCGCGCGCGACGCGCAGCGCCTGCGCGCAGACGAGATCGCCGAGCGGCACGCCGGCGGCCAGCGCGAGCTTCAGCGCTTCCTGGCTCGTGTTCGCGGCACGCATCGCGGCCTGCAGCGCATCGCTCGCGCCGGCCTCGGCCGCCCACTGCGCGAGTAGCGGCAGGTCGATGCTCGAATGGCGGCTATGCAGGTCGAGGTGGCCGGCCGCGAGCTTGCTGAGCTTGCCGAAGCCGCCGCACATCGACAGCCGCGCGACCGGTGCGCGCCGCAGATGCTTGAGCACCGCGCCCGCGAAATCGCCCATCTCGACCAGCGCCATGTCGGGCAGGTGGTAGTGCGCGCGCATCGCGTCCTCGCTCGTATTGCCCGTGCACGCGGCGATATGCTGGATGCCGTTCGCGCGCGCGACGTCGATGCCCTGGTGGATCGACGCGATATAGGCCGAGCACGAGAACGGCCGCACGATGCCGGTCGTGCCGAGGATCGACAGCCCGCCGACGATACCGAGGCGCGGGTTCATCGTCTTCAGCGCGAGCGCCTCGCCGCCTTCGACGCCGATCGTCACGTCGAAGCCGCCCGCGTAGCCATACTCGGCTGCCAGCGCGTCGAGGTGCGTCGTCATCATCCGGCGCGGCACCGGGTTGATCGCCGGTTCGCCGACCGGCAGCGTCAGCCCCGCACGCGTGACCGTGCCGACGCCCGGCCCCGCGTGGAAACGCACGCCGGGCGCCGCCGCGAGCGCGACGCGCGCGAAGATCAGCGCGCCGTGCGTGACATCCGGATCGTCGCCGGCATCCTTGATCGTGCCGGCTTCGGCGCCGTCGGCCGTGATCCGGCAGAACTCGAGCCGCATCATCACGCGCTGCCCCTTGGGCAGCACGATCGCGACCGCATCGTCCGCCTGGCCCGCGAGCAGCAGGCGCGCGGCGGCGAGCGACGTCGCGGTCGCGCAGCTGCCGGTCGTATAGCCGAAACGCAGCGGAGCGTGCTGTTCGGGGGTTTCGTCGCGCATCACGCGTCCATCGGGTTCGTCGGGTTCGACGGTCCGGCCGTGGTGGCCGCGTCGGGCTTGCGCACGTCGTACAGCGTGACCGGCAACGGCTGCCGCCACGTATCGAAGCGGCCGAGCGGCTCCGCGTGCGCGAGCGACACGCGCGTGAGCGTGCCGCCGTGCCCATCGCGCCATGCGGCGAGCGCCATCTCGCCTTGCAGCGTGACCGCGTTCGCGACCAGCCGGCCGCCGGGCTTCAGCGACGACCAGCACGCGTCGAGCACGCCGGGCGCCGTCGCACCGCCGCCGATGAAGATCGCGTCCGGCGCGGCGAGCCCGGCGAGCGCATCGGGCGCGCGCCCCGCCACGAGCTGCAGGCCCGGCACGCCGAGCGCGTCGCGGTTGTGTTCGATGAAGCGCTGCCGCTCCGCATGCGCTTCGATCGCGATCGCCTGGCATGACGGATGCGCGCGCATCCATTCGATGCCGATCGAGCCGCTGCCGGCGCCGACGTCCCACAGCAGCTCGCCGGGCGCGGGCGCGAGGCGCCCGAGCGTCATCGCGCGCAGGTCGCGCTTGGTGAGCTGGCCGTCGTGGCGGTATGCATCGTCGGGCAGGCCGGGCGTGAGCGCGCGGCGCGGCGCGTCGGGGCCGGCCTGGCAGTCGAGCGCGACGAGATTGAGCGCGGCCGTTTCGTCGACGTTCCAGTCCTGCGCGAGGCCGTCGACACGCCGCTCGAGCGGGCCGCCCAGATGTTCGAACACGCTGATGCGCGTCGGCCCGAAGCCGCGCGCGGTAAGTTCGGCCGCGACGGCGGCCGGCGTGCGGCCGTCGGCGCTCAGCACGAACAGGCGCCGGCCCGGCAGCAGGTGGCGCGCGAGCGTCGCGAGCGGACGGCCGACGAGCGATACCGCGCCGATATCCTGCAGCGCCCAGCCGAGGCGCGCGGCCGCGAGCGACAGCGACGACGGCGCGGGCAGCACGCGCCATTCGTCGGGGGAAAGCCGGCGCGCGAGCGTGGCGCCAACGCCGAACAGCATCGGGTCGCCGCTCGCGAGCACGCAAACGGGCGACGGGCGGCGCGCGAGCACGCCCGCGACGTCGAACGGCGACGGCCACGTTTCGCGCGCGGCCGGCAGCCGTGCGGGCAGCATGTCGAGATGCCGCTGCGCGCCGACGACGAGCGTCGCGTCGAGCAGCGCGCGCCGCGCGCTGCGTCCGAGCCCCGCGTAACCGTCGTCGCCGATGCCCACTACCGTCAGCCACGCCGTCATGCACCCTTCCCCATCGTTCGATTCCATCGTGTCGCCGCGCGGCCGTAAAAGGGCCGGCGCAGCCGTCCGCATTGCGAAAGACGGCATGGTACCGTGTTCCATCCCGCGTTTCACCTGCCGGCCCGCCGGCGCCGGGCCGTCCCCCGCTTCGTCCGCCGAGAACGGCTTTCCGGTCGCGAATCGCGGTCGAAATCAGGTATCCTACGGCCGTTCGTTCGCCGGTGCCCCTCGGGGCCGAAGAGGGAACACAGGGCGCGCCGCGCGCCGCTGTGGCTGCCCCCGCAACTGTAGACAGCGAGCCGATCTCCCCCCTCACGCCACTGGTTCGACCGGGAAGGCCGGGAGCCGGCGCCGACCTGTCAGCCAGGAGACCTGCCGGCCAGAAAGTGCGTGCGTGCCAGTCGGCGTCGGGCGGGGTGTACCGATGCGTTGGCCCGCGGCGCGACACTGCCCCGATACCCCATTGAGTTCCGCCCCCGATTCGATTCCTGCGTCGCCCGTCGTGCGCCCGTCGGCCTGCCCGGGGCTCGTGCGCGTCGTCGCGGCCGCCGACGGCGGGCTGTGCCGGATCAAGCTGCCGGGCGGCCGGCTCGATGCGCGCCAGGCGCGCGCGATCGCCGCCGCCGCGCGCGCATACGGCTCCGGCGCGATCGACGCGACCAATCGTGCGAATCTCCAGCTACGCGGCATTCGCGACGGCGCGGCCGACGCGCTGACGCGCGCATTGCTCGACGCGGGGCTCGGCCCGCGCGCCGATGCCACCGCAAAATCGACCGCAGACGCAACCGCCGATGCGGTCGCGCTCGCCGCGAGCGACGACGTCCGCAACGTGATGCTCGGCCCGCTCGCCGGGCATGACCCCGCCGCGCTCGTCGACAGCCGCGCGCTCGTCGCTCCGCTGCTCGACATGCTGGCGAGCGAACCGCGCCGCGGCGAGCTGTCGCCGAAATTCTCGATCCAGCTCGACGGCGGCGAATCGGTCGCGGCGCTCGATCATCCGCACGACATCTGGCTCGCCGCATGGCGTCGCGGCGACGGCGCGGTGCGCATCGCAGCCGGGCTGGCCGGCTGCCCGCCGGTCGCATTCGATGACGCGCCTGCTTCGGTCGATGTGTCGCCCGACCAGAGCGTCGCGCTCGTCCGCGCGCTGCTGCTCGCGTTCCTCGATCTCGCGCCAGCCCACGTCACGCGGATGCGTGCGCTGCTCGCGACGTGCGGCGAACGCGCGTTGCTCGAACGCGCGCGGCACTACCTGCCCTTCCCGCTCGCGGCCGATCCCGCGCTCGCCGGCTGGCGGCGCATGCGTTCCGATTCCGCACTGCGTTTCGGCGCGCGTCCGTCGCTTGACGCGGCGCGCTGCAGCGTCGGCGCGCAATTCGTGCTCGGGCGGCTCGACGCGACGCAGCTGGAACGGCTCGCCGCACTGGCCGAAGCGGACGGCGACGGCACGCTGTCGATGACGCCGTGGCAAGGCGTGTTCATCCACGGCGTGTCGCACGCACGCGCACCGGCCACGCTCGATGCGCTCGCGGCGCTCGGCCTCGTCTGCGCATCGTCCGACCCGCTCGCGACGCTCGTCGCGTGCACCGGCAACGCGGGCTGCGCGAAAGCGCACGCCGACACGAAACGCGACGCGCTCGCGCTCGCCGCACGCATCGGCCATCCGGTCGACGTGCACCTGACCGGCTGCGAGCGCCACTGCGCGCTGCCGCATCCCGCTGCGCACACGCTGGTCGCGGTCGCGCCCGCGCACTACGACCTTTACCGGCGCGACGCCGCCACGGGCCTCGGCGCCCCGCTCGCGCGCCATCTGACGATTGACCAGGCCGCGGCCCGACTGACGGGCGCACGGCATAGCCAGGACACCACCACCGATGCTTGACTACATTCGCGACGGACAGGAAATCTACCGCCAGTCGTTCGCGACGATCCGCGCCGAGGCCGACCTGTCGCAGGTTCCGCACGATCTCGAGAAACTCGCGGTGCGCGTGATCCACGCGTGCGGGATGGTCGACGTCGTCTACGACCTGCGCTTCTCGGCCGGCGCCGGCACCGCGGGCCGCACGGCGCTCGCGGCCGGCGCGCCGATCCTGTGCGACGCGAAGATGGTCGCCGAAGGCATCACGCGCGCGCGGCTGCCGGCCGGCAACCCCGTGATCTGCACGCTCGGCGAGCCGGAGGTGCCCGACCTCGCGCGGCACCTGGGCAACACGCGCTCGGCCGCGGCGCTCGAACTGTGGCGCCCGCATCTGGCGGGCAGCGTCGTCGTGATCGGCAACGCACCGACCGCGCTGTTCCACCTGCTCGACATGATCGACGCCGGCGCGCCGCGCCCCGCGCTGATCCTCGGGTTCCCGGTCGGTTTCATCGGCGCGGCCGAATCGAAGGCGATGCTCGACGCCGACAGCCGCGGCGTGCCGTACGTCGCGCTGCTCGGCCGGCGCGGCGGCAGCGCGATGGCGGCCGCCGCGGTCAACGCGCTCGCGACGGAGGTCGAATGACGACCGCGCGCGGACGCCTGTTCGGGGTCGGTGTCGGCCCCGGCGACCCCGAACTGATGACGATCAAGGCGCTGCGCGTGCTGCAGGCGGCGCCCGTGGTCGCGTATTTCGTCGCGAAGGGCAAGAAAGGCAATGCGTACGGCATCGTCGAAGCGCACCTGCTCGACACGCAGACGCAGCTGCCGCTCGTCTATCCGGTGACGACCGAAGCGCTGCCGCCGCCGCTCTGCTACGAGACGGTGATCGCCGACTTCTACGATACGGCCGCCGAAATCGTCGCGGCGCACCTCGACGCGGGCCGCGACGTTGCGGTGATCTGCGAAGGCGATCCGTTCTTCTACGGCTCGTACATGTACCTGCACGACCGCCTCGCGCCGCGCTACGACACCGAGGTCATCCCGGGCGTGTGCGCGATGCTCGGCGGCACGGCCGTGCTCGGCCAGCCGCTCGTCTATCGCAACCAGAGCCTGTCGGTGCTGTCGGGCGTGCTGCCCGAACACGAGCTGCGCGCGCGGCTCGCGCAGGCCGACGCGGCCGTCGTGATGAAGCTCGGCCGCAATTTCGACAAGGTGCGGCGTGTGCTCGACGAACTGGGGCTCGCGAAGCGCGCGCTGTATGTCGAACGCGCGACGATGGCGAGCCAGCGCATCGTGCCGCTCGACGAAGTCGACCCGATGGCGTCGCCGTATTTCTCGCTGCTCGTCGTGCCGGGGGAAAAATGGCAAGGATGACGACTCCGCCCGCGATCGTGATTCTCGGCACCGGCGCGCTCGACACCGCGCGGCGCATCCAGGCGCGCTACCCGGACGCCCGCGTACACGGGCTCGCGGCGCGCGTCGATGCCGACGAGCCGTTCGACGAACTCGGCGCACACCTGCGCGAACTCTATGCGCGCGGCCTGCCGATCGTCGCGCTGTGCTCAGCCGGCATCGTGATTCGCTGCCTCGCGCCCGCGCTGGCCGACAAGGGCATCGAGCCGCCGGTGCTCGCGGTCGCGGAGGACGGCTCGGCCGTCGTGCCGCT
Source organism: Burkholderia sp. BKH01 (assembly GCF_025685725.1). Taxonomy (NCBI): domain Bacteria; kingdom Pseudomonadati; phylum Pseudomonadota; class Betaproteobacteria; order Burkholderiales; family Burkholderiaceae; genus Burkholderia; species Burkholderia sp. BKH01. The sequence continues at coordinate 8,334 of NZ_JAOTQT010000040.1, forward strand.
GCTCGGCGGGCTGACGGGCGTCAACGTGATCGCGCGCGAACTGGCCGAATGGCTCGGCGTCGCGCCGTCGATCACGACGAGCGGCGAGCTGCGCTTCGGCGCATGCGTGCTCAATCCGCCCGAAGGTTATGCGCTCGCCGATGTCGCGCAGGGCAAGCGTTTCGTGTCCGACCTGCTCGCGGGCGCGTCGACGCGCATCGACGGCGCGGCGCCGTGGCTCGACGATGTCGCGCTGCCGCGCGACGACGCGGCCGCGCATGCGATCCGCGTGACGCCCGATGCATGGCGCGGCACGCAACACGAACTCGTGATCCATCCGCGCAGCGTGGTGATCGGCATCGATGCGCAAGCCATGCACGCGGATGAAGCGCTCGCCGCGCGCATCGAAGCCGCGCTCGACGCACAAGGCCTCGCGCGATTGGCGCTCGCGGCCATCGTCGCGCCGGCGTCGGAGATCGGCGACGCCGCACTGGAGGAAGCAGCGCAAACGCTCGGCGTACCGCTGCGCTTCGTCGATGTCGACAGCGAAGCGCAAACCGACGCGGCCACGCTGCTCGGCCGCGCATTGCGTGTCGCGCATACGCTGCGCGCAGCGTCGAACGGCCTCGCGTGCGCGGTCGCGTCGCATCCGGTCGATCCCGCCACGCTCGGCCGTGCGCGCGGCCGCCTGACGGTGCTCGGCCTCGGCCCGGGCGGCGCCGCGTGGCTCACGCCGGCCGCGCGCGCCGCGCTCGCGCAAGCGACCGACATCCTCGGCTACACGACCTACGTGAACATGGCCGGCCCGTTCCGCGCGGACCAGCGCGTGCACGGCACCGACAATCGCGAGGAAATGCAGCGCGCGCGCCACGCCTTCGAACTCGCGGCCGAAGGCCGGCGCGTCGCGGTCGTGTCGTCGGGCGACCCCGGCGTGTTCGCGATGGCCGCGGCCGTGCTCGAAGCGCTCGACGAATCTCGCGACCCGCAATGGGCCACGGTCGACCTGCGCGTGGAACCCGGCATATCGGCGTCGCTCGCGACCGCCGCACAGGCCGGCGCGCCGCTCGGCCATGACTTCTGCGCGATCTCGCTGTCGGACAACCTGAAGCCGTGGGACGTGATCGAGACGCGCCTGCGGCATGCGGCGCAAGCCGATCTCGTGATGGCGTTCTACAACCCGATTTCGCGTGCGCGGCCGTGGCAGCTCGACCGTGCGCTCGATGTCGTGCGCGCGCATCGCGCGGCCGATACGGTGGTCGTGCTCGGGCGCGACATCGGCCGGCCGGGCGCGACGCTCGCGACGACGACGCTCGGCGCGCTGCGCAGCGACCAGGTCGACATGCGCACGATGGTGATCGTCGGCTCGTCGACCACACGGCGTTTCGCGATCGACGGCGGACGCGAGTGGGTCTATACGCCGCGCTGGTATCGCTGAATGCGGTCAGCCAGCGCGTGAACCTCGCGCCGCGCGCGCCGGCATGCCCGGCGCCGGACGGCAATCCGTTCGCGGGCCGTGCGGGCGTCGATGTGGCGGAACTCGCGGACGAAACCTTCGTGACCTTTCCGCCCGGTTACGGTTCGGCACTGACCGCAGCGCTGGACGACCGATGCGCGCAAGCCGGATTCGCACCGCGGATCACGACGCTCGTGTCGCTGGTCGCCGCAGAACGCGGCATCGCGATCGTGCCGGGTTTCACCGCGACGCTGCAGCGCCCCGGCGTCGTCCATGTACCGCACGCCGGTGCGCGTTCGGTCGAGCAGATCGTGTCGTGGAGCGAGTCGTGTGGGTCGGCATGCGTCGAACGCTTCGTCGCGCTGGCCCGCTCGCCGGCGCAGCCTGTAACGGCGTAACGCTACGTGAGCGATGTAAGCGACGCGCATCGGGCTTTATGCGATTGCCACGATCGATCGGGAAAATCGTCCGCGCGATGCATTGCAGAACGGTGTCGAATCGGCAAGATCGTTACGTATCGGAAATCAAATAACAAAAAGAACTCCTGACGATTCACTATTCGGCGCGAATCCTCCAAGATGGGCACGCCGCCGGCCGGGCATGCCCGGTCGTCCGTCCGGCGGCGATACGCGGGCCAGCGTATCCCTCTTCCACTTGGAGAACAGAATGAACAACAACGTGTTGCAGCGTTTCATTCCGCGTGCGCTTGCCGCGGGCTGTCTGCTCGCCGCCGCGAGCGTGTCCCAGGGCGCCGGCGTCTACGCGCCGTTTGTCGACGTGACGCTCTATCCGACGCCGCTCGTCGACCAGATCGGCGTCCGGCAAGGCATCCAGCAGTTCACGCTCGCGTTCGTGGTCGCGGGCAGCGGCTGCGCGCCGTCGTGGGGCGGCGTGCAGCCGATCGGCAACGGCGCGAGCGGCGGCCTGCTCACCGCGCTGTCGACGTCGATCGCGAGCTACCGCGCGAAAGGCGGCGAAGTCGCCGTGTCGTTCGGTGGCGCGAACGGCACGCCGCTGATGCAGGCCTGCTCGACGGTCCCCGCGCTGAAGACCGCCTACCAGACGGTGATCGACACGTATGGCCTCACGCATGTCGACTTCGACATCGAAGGCGCATCGCAGCAGGACACGGCCGCGGTCGCGCGCAACTTCCAGGCCGTTGCGCAACTGCAAGCCGACTATGCGGCGAAGGGCAAGCCGCTGCACGTCACGCTGACGCTGCCGACGATGCCGACCGGGCTCACGCAGGACGGCGTGAACGTCGTCAACGCGGCGATCGCGAACAAGTCGACGTTCGACGCGGTGAACCTGATGACGATGGACTACGGCCCCGCGAACATCGACATGGGCGCGGCCGCGATCAGCGCCGCGCAGGCGCTGTATTCGCAGCTCGACACTGCGTTCAAGTCCGCCGGCCAGCCGAAGACCGGTGCGCAACTGTGGCAGATGGTGGGTGTCACGCCGATGATCGGCGTGAACGACGTACAGGGCGAGACCTTCACGCTCGCGAACGCGCAAAGCGTGCTGAACGCGGCGGTCAACAACGGCTACGGGTTCTTCGGCAACTGGTCGGTTGGCCGCGACCAGCCGTGCCCGAACAACGGCGCGTATGCGTCGCCGACCTGCTCGGGCGTCGCGCAACAGCCGTACGCATTCGCGGCAATCTTCAAGGCACTCGACGGCAAGTGGGGCACGGGCGTCACGCAGGACCCGAACTACGGCGGCGGCTCGGGCGGCGGCACGCCTCAGCCGGGCGCGCCCTGGGCGGCCGGCCAGGTCTATACGGCCGGCGCGACGGTCACCTACCAGGGCACCACGTATCAGGCGCAATGGTGGACGCAGGGCGACGTGCCCGGCCAGGCGGCGGTGTGGAAGCCGGTCGGCGGGGGCTCGCCGGTATGGTCGGCCACAACCGCCTACCAGGGCGGCACGTGCGTGATGTACCAGGGCGCGAAGTACTGCGCGAAATGGTGGACCCAGGGCGACAACCCGAGTGCCGGCGGCGTGTGGGTGAAGTCATGATGGCGCAACGCGCCGGCGCATGATGCGCGGCGAGCCGTTTCCGGCGCGGCAGGATCGAATGCCGGAACGGCTCGTCATGCTTCGCCTTCGGCCTACGGCCGAAGGCTCGTGAAAGGCCGAGCACTAACACTCGGCACTGTCCAAGAAATCCAGGCGGTGCATGAAAAACACCGCAAAGCCTGGATCGGTGCCCGACTTTTGCGGTGTAGTCCAGACGCCGGCCCGCTACTGGCCCTCGCGTGCCGCTACCCTACCCGCGCGCGTTTTCGGCCAGCAGCCGCGCCTTCGCGTCGACGAGCAGCGCCGCATGCGTGTCGCGATGCTGGCGGATCCGCTCGGTCGGCCCGACGACCGACAGCCCGTACCAGTCGCCGTCCAGCGTCAGCGCGACCGCGATCGCCGACAGCTCGGGCGCGCTTTCGCCGAAGTTCTCGGCCCAGCCGAGTTCGCGAAACCGCGCGGTTTGCGCGACGAGCGCCGACAGGTCCGCCACCGTCGCGTCGGTGAAGCGCTCGAACGGCAACTGCGCGCCGAGCGCCTGCTGCGCATCGCCGGCGAGTTCCGCGAAGATCGCCTTGCCGATCGAGTTCGCGTGCAGCGGGCGCAGCTCGCCCGGCTGGCGCGTATAACGGATCGCCTGCTCCGATTCGACGACGTCGAGGTACGTGACCGACAGGCCCTGGATCTTGCCGAGCACGGCGGTCTCGCGGCTCGCGTCGCGCAGCGCGACGAGATGCGGATGCACGATGTCGACGACGGGATCGGTCGCGTCGATCGCGGCGGCGATCGTCTGCAGGCGCCGCGTCGGGTAGTAGCCGCCGCGCTTGCGCACTTCGTACAGGTAGCCGCGGCTCACGAGCGTGCGCGCCATCGCGAGGCAGCTCGACGCCGGCACATTGAGCAGGCGCGCGAGTTCGGTCAGCGGCAGCGGCCGCCGTTCGGCGGCGAACAGCTCGAACAGGTCGAGCGTGCGGGCAACGAGTTTGACGTCCATGACGAGCGCTTGATTCGGAACGGGAAACCGCGCGCCGGGCGGGCCGCCGCGCGTCAGTAAGACTTCGGCAGCCCGAGCACCTTCTCCGCGATGTAGCACAGGATCAGTTGCGGACTCACGGGCGCGAGCCTCGGAATCATACACTCGCGCAGGTAGCGCTCGACATGGTATTCCTTCGCGTACCCCATCCCGCCGTGCGTCGCGATCGCCGTCTGGCAGGCCTGGAACGCGGCTTCCGCGCCGAGGTATTTCGCCGCGTTCGCCTCCGCGCCGCACGACTGCCCCGCGTCGTAGCGCGTCGCGGCCTTCATCACCATCAGCCACGCGGCCTCGAGCTGCATCCACGCCAGCGCGAGCGGATGCTGGATCGACTGGTTCTGCCCGATCGGCCGGCCGAACACGACGCGCTCGCACGCATACTGCGTCGCGCGGCGCAGCGCGGCCTGCCCGAGCCCGATCGCCTCCGCGGCGATCAGGATCCGTTCGGGATTCAGCCCGTGCAGCAGATAGCGGAAACCGTCGCCTTCGTTGCCGATCAGGTCGTCGCGCGACACGCGCAGGTTGTCGATGAACAGCATGTTCGAATCGACGGCCTTGCGGCCCATCTTCTCGATCTCGCGCACCTCGACGCGCGAGCGGTCGAGATCGGTATAGAACAGGCTCAGCCCGTCGGTCGGCTTCGCGACCTGGTCGAGCGGCGTCGTGCGCGCGATGATCAGCATCTTGTTCGCGACCTGCGCGGTCGAGATCCAGATCTTGCGCCCGCTCAGCACGTAGTGATCGCCGTCGCGGCGCGCCTGCGTAGTCAGGTGCGTGGTGTCGAGGCCCGCGTCGGGTTCCGTCACCGCGAAGCACGCCTTGTCGCGCCCGGCGATCAGCGGCGGCAGGAAGCGCGCCTTCTGCGCGTCGTTGCCGAACACCTGCACCGGGTTCAGCCCGAAGATGTTCATGTGGACGGCCGACGCACCGGACAGGCCGGCGCCCGACGCGCTGATCGTGCGCATCATCAGCGCGGCCTCGGTCATCCCGAGCCCGGCGCCGCCGTGGGCCGGGTCCATCGCGATGCCGAGCCAGCCGGCCTCGGCGAGCGCCGCGTGGAAATCGGCCGGAAACCCGCCCGCGCGATCGCGTTCGAGCCAGTAGTCGTCGCCGAAGCGCGCGCAGATTTTTTCGATCGCGCTTTCGATCGCGCGCTGGTCGTCGGTCAGGTCGAACTGCATGGATTGCTCTCCAGGGAAACGCGAACGGCCGCGCCGTCCGCGAGAAAACGCCGGGCCGCCGCAGGATTTCGGTCCAGAAGGAAGTCCCCTCGGGGGGCCTGGCGCGAAACGACAGGTCCGGGCGCGCTCATAACGGAAACACGCCCGTCGCGACCGCGGCGAAGACCATCAGCACGGTGGCGGCGAACAGGAACGGAATCGTGAATTTCTGGTGCTCGGCAAGCTCGACGCCGGTCAGGCCGACGATCAGGAACGTTGCGGGCGTAAGCGGGCTCACCGGAAAGCCCGTCGTCATCTGGCCGAGCAGCGCGGCCTGCGCCATCTGGATCGGCGGCACGCCGAGCAGCTTGCCGCTTTCCGCGAGCACCGGCAGCACGCCGAAGTAGAACGAATCGGGGTCGAACAACAGGCTGAGCGGCATCGACAGCAGCCCGAGCACGAACGGCATGTGGCGCGCATGCTCGACCGGCACGTGCGCGACGACGACTTCCGCCAACGCCTTCAGCATCCCGGTGCCGGACATGATGCCGGTGAACGCGCCGGCCGCGAGCAGCACGCTCGCCATCATCAGCGCGGCCTTCGCATGCGCGTCGATCCGCTCGCGCTGGGCCTGCACGTCCGGGTAGTTGATCACGAGCGCGGCGACCGTGCCGAGCATGAACATCACCATCGGGTCGACGATGCCCGACACCAGCGTGCCGAGCACGACGAGCGTCAGCGCGAGGTTGATGCGGAAACGGCCCGGCCGGCGCAGCGCGCGTTCGGCGTCGGTCAGCTCGCGCGGTGCGATCGCAAGCGACGCCGCGCCGGCGCGATCGAGCCCGAGCCGTTTCGCCTCGCGCGCACCGAGTACGTACGCGGTGCCGAACACGAACGCGAGCCCGACGATCTGCACCGGAATCATCGGCATGAAGATCGCCGAGCCGGGAATGTGCAGCGCCGCCGACGCGCGCAGCATCGGCCCGACCCACGGCAGGAAGTTGACGCCGGCCGCCATCGACGCGACACACGCGAGGATGCGGCGATCCATCCCGAGCCGCGTATAGAGCGGCATCATCGCGGGCAGCGTGACGAGAAACGTGACGGCGCCCGAGCCGTCGAGATGGATCAGCAGCGCGAGCAGCGCGGAGCCCATCACGATGCGCGGCGGATGGCAGCCGATCACGCGCAGCACGCCCGCGATGATCGGGTCGAGCATCCCCGCATCGGTGAGGATTCCGAAAAATAGAATCGCAAAAACGAACATCCCGGCGATCGGGCCGATGTTCTGTACGCCGTGCACGATGAACTTGCCGGTCGTCAGCCCAAAACCGGCCGCGAGCGACGCGGCCACCGGCACGACGATCAGCGCCACGAGCGGCGACAGCCGCTTCGTGATGATCAGGCCGAACAGCGCGACGATGGCGATCGCGCCGATCCATGCGAGCATGATGCGTCTCCTCTTCAGCCGGTGCGTCCGTGCGCGGGCCGGCGTGGTGTCCGAACGGGGTATGCGACCCGCACGGCCGTGCGCCGCCGTCGGGGGTGCGGCACGGCCGGCGGCCGCGATGCCGGTCAGTCCCGGCGGGTGCCGTTATCGTTATCGGCTTCGGCGAAGACCTGCGCCGCGTGTTCGTTCAGCGCGGGCGGCGGCCGCCGGTACGTGGCCGGCGTGCGGCCGAGCTTGATCGGCGACGCGATGCCGCGATGGCGGCCCAGCTCGACCTTCATCTCCCGGTGCGCGACATGCGGATGGTCGAGCGCCGCATCGAGCCCGAGCACGGGCGCGCACGGCACGCCGCGGCGCATCAGTTGCTCGGCGAGCACCGCGCCGTCGTGTCCGGCCAACGCCGTTTCGAGCAGCGCGCGCAGTGCGGCACGGTTCGCGCTGCGCGCGCGGTTATCCGTGAAACGCGGATCGCAGGGCCAGTCGCGCGTGCCGAGCACGTCGCACAGCGCCGCGAACTGCCCGTTGTTGCCGACCGCGAGAAAGATGTCGACGGTGGCCGTCGGAAAGCTGTCGTACGGCGTGATGTTCGGATGCGCATTGCCGGTGCGCACGGGCGCGTTGCCCGAATGGAAGAAGTTCGGCGTATGCGGATGCAGGATCGACAGTGCGCAGTCGAACAGCGTCGATTCGACGAACTGGCCGCGGCCGCTCGCGTCGCGCTCGCGCAGCGCCATCAGCACGCCGAGCGCCGCGTTCAGCCCGGTGACGAGATCGACGATCGGCACACCGACGCGCAGCGGCGCGCCGCCTGCTTCGCCATTGACGCTCATCAGCCCCGCAAGCGCCTGCACGGCCGCGTCGTAGCCGGGCAGCCCGCCGAGCGGGCCGTCCGCGCCGAAGCCCGATACGCGGCAATAGACGAGGCGCGGAAACCGCGCATGCAGCGCGTCGAAACCGAGCCCCCAGCGCTCCATCGTGCCGATCTTGAAGTTCTCGACGACTGCATCGGCATGTTCAAGCAAGCCGAGCAGCCGCTCGCGGTCGTCCGGCTGCGTCAGGTCGAGCGCGACGCCGAGCTTGTTGCGGTTCACGCCGAGGAAATACGACGCGGTGTCGCCGTCGAACGGCGGGCCCCACGTGCGCGTCTCGTCGCCGGACGGCGGTTCGACCTTGATCACTTCCGCGCCGTGGTCGGCGAGGATCTGCGTCGCGTACGGGCCGCCCAGCACCCGTGACAGATCGACGATGCGCAATCCCGCCAGCGCGCCCTGCTGCTCCCGTTCCGCCATGCGTCCCGCTCCTGGTTCCGGTTGATCGGACTGCCGGTTCCGGCGGCCGGCGCCTGCGGCGCGACTTTCCGGATTCGGCGAATAATTCTTGTATGTGAATTTATATTCACACTCAAGAATTATGTTGTCAAGCCCGGATGCACCCGGCGCGAGGCGCGGATAACGTCGCCGGGCGCGACTGGAGACGACACCGAACCCGGCCGGTTGCGGCACCACCCCGCCCTTCGTTAAGCTGGCGGGCAACCTTCATCTCGAAAAAAGCAAGGCGGAATATTCATGAAACGGATCCTGCTGGCGGCCTTCATGCTGGCATCGACGCTGGGCGTCGGACACGCGCAAACCCGGACTTTCCATTTCGGCGAAGGACAGACGCAGACGCAGATGCCGGCCGAGGCACCGCAGGCCGCCGCGCCGACCGCACGGCCAGCGCCCGCGCGCCGGCACGTGACGGTGCCGCCCCATCACCGGCGCGCCGTTCACCAGCGCCGCCATTCGCGCCACGCGAAGCCGACGCGCAGCGGGACCTACACGCACGCATGACACGGCCCACGCGGCGCGGCGCCATGCACGGAACTGTCACGAACGGCCGGTAAGATCGCTGCGGCTGCCTGCATGCCGTCGCGGCCCGCGGCCGGACCACGAACCGCCGACGCGCATTTTCTCCACGATTCAGCACCTGTTTTGCCGAACATGAGTACCGGGCCGGACATTCTCGCCGTCATCAAGGAACGAGCCACGATCGTGTGCCGCCAGCGCAGCAGCGTGCTGCTGGTCGCCCGCACCGCGTCGCGCTGGTCGCTGCCGGGCGGCACGATCCGGCGCGGCGAGACGCCGCTCGAGGCCGCGCAGCGGGAGCTCGCCGAGGAAACGCGGCTGGAGGGGCTGGTGCTCGACTACGCGGTGCAGTTCGGCGGGCTGGCGAAACTGCATCACGTGTTCGTGGCCGACGTGCCGGCGCACCTGACCCCGCGCGCGAGCAACGAGATCGCCCGCTGCAAGTGGTTCACCGTCGACCGGCTCGACACGCTCCGTGCGAGCGTGCCGACGCGCAAGATCATCGAGCTGCTGCGCCTCGACTGCTTTTCGGCGATCGCGGACGGCCCGCAGCGCTGATATCGATGCCGCCTGCGCCGGTCACGTTCGCAGGAACGGGCCGGCCTTGCGTTCAAGCAGCGCGACGAGTTCGGGCTGCATGAACGCGTAGCGGTCGGGAATATCGAGGCAGACGATTTTCTTGCGCTTTGGCCGGGTGCCGAACTGCGCCGACAGCCTCGCCTTGTGCGCGCGCTCCATCACGAAGACGATGTCGGCCCATTCGAGCTGCTCGGCGGACAGGCGCGTGTCCGCATCCGGCGCGAGGCCCGCTGAGTCGGTCTCGACACCCGGCCACGCGGCGAATACCGCTTCGGCCGTCGGGCTGCGCAGCCGGTTGCGGCTGCAGATGAACAGTGCCCGCGTCATGTCGCTTCGCGGCTTGCTTGCCCGCTCGCCACTTAACCGTGCGGAATCGTGCCGGGCCGCACGTACGCGAGCATGTGCGCCACGTAGTCGGCCTTGCCGAGCTCGACGCCGTGATGGCGCAGGATCGAGTACGCGGCGATCGCGTGGAAGTAGAACTGCGGCAGCGCCCAGTCGCGCGCGTATTGTTCGCCCGTCAGGTCGAACGCGATGCCGTTCGGCAGTTCGAGCGCGATCGGCAGCGCGGCGCCGCCATCGAGCGCATCCGGCGCGAGTTCGCCGAGAAACGCGAGCGTGCCCGCGATGATCGCCTGCGCGTCGCTCAGCGAGCCGGGCTGCGCATCCGCATTCCATCCGGCTTCGCGCAATGCCAGCAGCGCGGCCGGCAGCGGCTCGCCGCGCAGCCGGTAGACCGGCTCCATCGCCTGGAAGCACGAGAAGCGCACCTGTGCGGCGAGCGGATACATGTCGGCCGCCAGCTTCAGCGTCATCGCCGCATCGGGCTCGCCGCCCGCGGCCTGCCCGTGCGCGACAGCCTTGTCGAGCCACGCGGACTGCGCGCGCAGCATCTGGGTGAAAGTCGGAACGAGAAGTTGGGTCGGTGACACGCGTGCGCTCCTGTGTAAGGGTTCGCGCCACGATATCAGCGCCGGCGAAAACCTGCATCCGGCCCTGAGCGAAGCACACGTTCCGATGCGGATTCTGCGCATTGCCGTGTGGCGCGTGCGAGCGCTTCCGTATGTGGAACGATCGATTACGACTGGCCGCCGAAACGCGGCCTTACGACTTGCCGTATCGCGCCAGGAACCGGTCGAGCTGCGATGCAAACGTCTTGCCGTCGCGCGCGCTGAATGGCGCCGGCCCGCCCGTGTCGATGCCCGCGCTGCGCAACTGCTCCATCATCGCGCGCGTCGACAGGCGCTCCTCGATATTCTCGCGGCTGAACCAGTTGCCGCGCGGGTCGAGCGCGTGCGCGCCCTTGTCGAGCACGGCGGCGGCCAGCGGGATGTCGGCGGTGATCACGAGGTCGCCGGCCTCGGCCAGCTCGACGATGCGTGCGTCAGCCACGTCGAAGCCGGCCGGTACCTGCACGGCCTTGATGAACGGCGACGGCGGCGTGCGCAGAAACTGGTTCGCGACCAGCGTTACGCGGATTTCGGCACGACGCGCGGCGCGAAACAGCATGTCCTTGATGACGGCGGGACACGCGTCGGCATCGACCAATACTTGCATGGCAGGTTTTCCAATGGGGTGAAGCAGAAGCGGCGATCATATCGCACCGCCGGCCCTGGCCTTGCGGCCGTCACTCGGCCCGCGAGATCAGCTAGATCAGCTAGATCAGCTAGGTCCGTGAGGCCCGCTCAGCCCGCGAGGTCCGTACAAAGCGCATCGGCCGTCACCCACTGCGCGCCCCACCCAGCAGCGAGCCGCACGCCCTGCCCGATCCGCACGGCCGCGTCGTCGAAGTCGACGAACACGACATGATCGGCCGCCGCGGGTTTCGCCGGCGCTTCGCGCGTGCGGCCGTCGGACAGCACCCACAGCCAGCGCTGCTTGCCGGGCTCGCGCCGCGCTTCGCGCGCGAGCAGGTTCGCGGCGGCCGCGATGCCGTCCGCGAGCGGCGTGCCGCCGCCGCCGTCGACCGGTTCGAGCCAGCGCGCGTTCCACCAGCGCGGCACGGCCGGCCCGAAGCGCCGCGCGGCGCCATTGCCGCCGAAGCAGACCAGCGCGGTTTCGACGCGCTCGCGCGCCGCGCGATCGAAATACGCGACGATCAGCCCCTTCGCCAGCGCGAGCCGGTCGTGCGACAGCATCGACGCCGAACAGTCGAGCACGAAGCAATGCAGCGCGTGCGGCGTGCCGGCCCGCTGCCGGAAGCGCAGATGGCCGTGGTGCAGCGAATCGCCGCGTTTCGCGGCGAGCGTCGCCGGCCACGCAACGGAAGTGCCGGCGCGCGCCGTGCCCGGCACGCGCGCGGCTGCGCCTGATTGCCATCGAGGACCGCGAACGGCGTTCGCGGCGGCGCCGGCTCGATGGCTCAGCGTTTTTTTAGCGGCAGCGGCACGACGCTTTTCACGTCGCGCAGCCCGGCGGGTTCGGGCGGCAGGTAGCCCCAGTCGCCCTGCGATGCGGCGATGTCGTTCTTCGTCGTTCCCGGTTGGTCTTCCGGCCGCTGGCGCGCATCCGGCGGCGAGCGGTCGTCACGTTCGTCACGTTGGCGGTCCGGCTGCGACGCGCCGGAAGACGGCGGCGTACCCGCATGGCGCCGGTGCCGCAGCACCGCTTCGGCCACGCGCTCCACATGCGACACCGTCACCGCATCGGCCCGTTCCAGCGCGGCGAGTGCGCGCGCGGCGCGCAGCATCACGAGATCGGCGCGCAGCCCGTCGACGGCCGCGTCGATGCACAGCGCGCTGACGCGCGCATGCACCGCGTCGTCGAAATCGAGCATCGCCAGCCGCGCTCGCGCCGCATGAATCCGGTCGCCGAGTTCGCGCTGCGCGGCTGCATGACGGACGCGGAACGCATCCGGATCGAGATCGAATGCAAGCCTCGCCTTCACGATCCGCTCGCGCTGCGCGGCATCGAAGCAGTTCTCAAGCTCGACCATCAGCCCGAAGCGGTCGAGCAACTGCGGACGCAGCTCGCCTTCCTCGGGATTCATCGTGCCGACCAGCACGAAGCGGGCATCGTGCGCGTGCGATACGCCATCGCGCTCGACGATGTTCACGCCGCTCGCGGCGACGTCGAGCAGCGTATCGACGAGCCCGTCGGCAAGCAGGTTCACTTCGTCGACATACAGCACGCCGAGATGCGCGCGCGCCAGCAGGCCCGGCCGGAAGCGCACGCCGTTTTCGGCCAGCGCATGCGCGAGATCGAGCGTGCCGGTCACCTGTTCGTCGCTCGCCGACAGCGGCAGCGTGACGAACTGCCCTTCGGGCAGCAGCTCCGCGAGGCCGCGCGCGGCGGTCGATTTCGCGGTGCCGCGCGGCCCGCTCACCAGCACGCCGCCGAGCGACGGATCGATCGCGGCGAGCAGCAGCGCCTGCTGCAATGCGTCCTGCGCGACGAGCGCCGCAAACGGAAAGACCGCGCGCGCGCGGTGCAGCGTCGGATCGGTCATCGCCGTCCTCCTTCCTGGAGTTGTTCGCTTTCGAGCCAGACCGCTTCGATCCGCTCGCGATAGTCGCCCGGCTGCTGCCACAGGCCACGCTGCATCGCCTCGACGAAGCGTTCGCAGATGCCGTGCAGCGCCTTCGGGTTGTGCCGTTCGAGGAACGCGCGCGTGTCGTCGTCGAACAGGTACGCGTCGGCGACGAGCGCGTACTGGTGGTCGGACAGCACGCGCGCGGTCGCGTCATAGCCGTACAGGTAGTCGACGGTCGCCGCCATCTCGGCCGCGCCCTTGTAGCCGTGGCGCTTCACGCCGTCGAGCCATTTCGGGTTGACGACGCGCGAGCGGATCACGCGCGCGATCTCCTCGCGCAGCGTGCGCATCTTCGGCGCGACCGGGTTCGCATGGTCGCCGTGGTAGATACTCGGCTGCTGCCCGGACAGGTGCCGCACGGCCGCCGTCATCCCGCCCTGGAACTGGTAGTAGTCGTTCGAATCGAGGATGTCGTGCTCGCGGCTGTCCTGGTTCTGCACGACGACGTCGATCGTCGCCAGCCGCTCGCCGAACACGTCGGCCGCGGCGTCGCCCGCGCTGTTCTGCGCATACGCATGCCCGCCCCACTGGCGGTAGGCATCGGCGAGATCGGCGTCGGTCTGCCAGCGGCGCTGGTCGATCAGGTCCTGCAGGCCCGCGCCATAGCTGCCCGGCCGCGCGCCGAACACGCGCCAGCCGGCGCGGCGCCGCGCTTCGTCGGGCGCCACGCCCTGCGCGATCCATTTCGCGCGTTCGCGCTCGATGCGCGCGCGGACCGGGTTCAGCTCTTCGGGTTCGTCGAGTTCGGCGACGGCCTGCACGGCCGCGTCGAACAGGTGCATCAGGTTCGGGAACGCGTCGCGGAAGAAGCCCGATACGCGCAGCGTCACGTCGATGCGCGGCCGGTCGAAGATCTCGATCGGCAGAATCTCGAAATCGGTCACGCGATGGCTGCCGTGCGCCCATTTCGGCCGCACGCCGAGCAGCGCGAACGCCTGTGCGATGTCGTCGCCGCCCGTGCGCATCGTCGCCGTGCCCCATACGGACAAGCCGATCGCGCGCGGATAGTCGCCGTGATCCTGCAGATGGCGCTCGATCAGTTGCTGCGCGGATTTCAGGCCGAGCGACCACGCGGCCTGCGTCGGCACCGCGCGCGTGTCGACCGAGTAGAAGTTGCGCCCGGTCGGCAGCACGTCGGGGCGGCCGCGCGACGGCGAGCCGCTCGGCCCCGGCGGCACGAAGCGGCCGTCGAGCCCGCGCATCAGCTGGCGCATTTCCTCGCCGCCGCATGCATCGAGCGCGGGCATCAGCGTCGAACGGACGCGTTCGATCACCGCGAGCGTATGCGGCCATTCGCCCGGCGGCGTCGCATCGGTGCCGGGGTTGCCGCCTGCGGCTGCACACAGCCCGTCGAGCCATTGCTGCGCGAGCCGTTCGAGCCGCTCGCGCGTATCGCCCGCATGGCGCCACGGCGATGCATCGAGCGCCTGCAGGATCGCCGGTCGCGGGCCGGCCCACGGTGCGGCCCAGTCGGCCGACAGCGGATCGAAATCGTCGCCGAGCATCAGGTCGCGCGCGAGCGCGCCGATCAGCCCCGCGCGCGCGCCCTTGCCGTCGCCGACCGGAAAGCGCGCGAGCGCGAGCAGCGTGTCGCGCCGCTGGCGATCGGCCGGCGACAAGCCGAACACATGCAGCCCGTCGCGAATCTGCGCTTCCTTCAATTCGCACAGCCATGCGTCGACGCGCGTCAGCAGCGCATCCTCGTCGCCCGCGCCGCGCGGCGGCGATACGCTCAGTTCGTCGTGCAGCCGGTGTTCGGCGATCGTCGCGAGGATCGTCTTCCTCAGCAGCTTCGCGCGCCGCGCATCGACCATCAACGCTTCGTAGTATTCGTCGACCTGCCGCTCGAGATCCTGCAGCGGGCCGTAGTTTTCCGCGCGCGTGAGCGGCGGCATCAGGTGATCGACGATCACCGCCTGCGCGCGGCGCTTCGCCTGGCTGCCCTCGCCCGGATCGTTGACGATGAACGGATACAGGTGCGGCAGCGGCCCGAGCGTCAGGTCGGGCCAGCATGCGTCGGACAGCGCGACGCTCTTGCCCGGCAGCCATTCGAGGTTGCCGTGCTTGCCGAGATGGATGACCGCGTCGATGCGATACGCATCGCGCAGCCAGAAATAGAACGCGAGATACGCATGCGGCGGCACGAGATCCGCGTCGTGGTAGCTCGCGTAGTCGTTCTCTCCGCGCGAGCGCGACGGCTGGATGCCGACGAACACGTTGCCCGCGCGCCAGCCCGCGATCGTGAAACGCCCGTGGCGCAGCGTCGGGTCGGCTTCGGGCGGACCCCAGCGTTCGTTCAGCGCGTCGCGCACGGCCGCCGGCAGCCGCGCGAAATGCGCGACGTAGTCGGCCAGCGCGAAACTCTGGAACGCCGGGCGCAACGCATGCACAGCCGCGTCATTGGTCACGCCTTCGGTGAGCCGCGCGATCAGCGCGTCGCCGTCGGGCGGCAGGTCGGCCACCGCGTAGCCCGCATCGCGCAGCGCCGCGAGCACGCGCAGCGCGGACGCCGGCGTGTCGAGCCCGACGCCGTTGCCGATCCGCCCTTCGCTTTGCGGATAGTTCGCGAGGATCAGCGCGATGCGCTTGCTCGCGTTGTCGAGCGTGCGCAGCCGGCACCAGCCGCGCGCGAGCGCCGCGACGAACGCGATCCGTTCGGCGTCCGGCTGGTAGCGCACGACGTCGACCTCGGTGTGCGGACAGCGATACGCGAGCCCCTTGAAACTGACCGCGCGCGTGACGATGCGCCCGTCGACCTCGGGCAATGCGATATGCATCGCGATGTCGCGCGCATGCAGGCCCTGGTTGTCGGCCACCCACGCGTCGCGATTGCCGCCGGACAGGATCACCTGCAGCACCGGCGCGTCGCCCGCGAGCACGTCCGGCTCGGCGGCATCGATCGCGCCGGCCGCGAACGCGGTCGTGTTCAGCACGAGCGCGACGCCGTGCGTGTCGCAGAGCTGCGTGATGACCTCGCGGCTCACCGCGTCCTTCAGCGACGTCACCGCGATCGGCAGCGGATTCAGCCCTTCCTGGACGAGCGCGTCGGCCAGCGCGTCGAACACGGCCGTGTTCGCGGCTTGCCAGTGCGCGCGATAGAACAGGATCGCGACGACCGGCGCGCCGGGCGTCCAGCGCGGCCGCCAGTCGTCGACGCTCGCGCGGTCGCGCGCCGGGTGATACAGCGCGGCGGCCGGCAGCGGGCGCGGCAGCTCGGGTTCGTCGCCGAAGCCGAGCGTATGGAATGCGATGCTGCGCAGCAGCGCTTCGGCGTTGTGCACGCCGCCTTCGCGCAGGTAGCGCCACCACAGCCGGCACAGGTCGGGCGCGACCGTGCTTTTCGCGACGAGGTTCGGGTCTTCCTGCAGGTCGCCCGAGAACATCGCGAGCTGCTGGGCGCGCTTCGACGCGAGCGACACGGCCTGCTCGATCCCGTACGGCCAGTACGCTTCGCCGCCGAGATGATCGATCACGACCGTCTTCGCGTGGCGCAGCACGTCGTCGACATAGAAATCGACGGACGCCGGCTGCCGCAGGAACGTCACGTTCGCGAGCCGCACGCTCGGGAAGCCGGCCGGCAAGTGCGGCACGACGCTCGCGAGCAGCGACAGCGTCGTGTCGGCCGAGCTCAGGATCACGATGTCGGCCGGTTGCTGGTCGATCCGGACGACGCCCTGCGTATCGTCGACGAACCCGCCCGGCGTGGTGCGCAGCAGATGCATCGCGCGTTACGCCTGTTGCGGTTCGGCCGCGCACGCGGCGTCGAACGCGCGTTGCAGTTCGGCCGCGTCGAGATCCTCGCCGATCAGCACGAAGCGGCTCGCGCGCGTTTCGCCGTCCTGCCAGCGACGGTCGAAGTAGCTGTCGAAGCGGCGGCCGACGCCCTGGATCACGAGCCGCATCGGCGCGCCGGGCAGCGCGGCGAAGCCCTTCGCGCGGTAGATCGTGTGCGCTTCGACGACATGCTGCAGCGCGGCGATCGTCGCTTCGCGCGTGCCTGCGTCGCCCGACACGACCACCGAGTCGAAATCGTCGTGATGGTGATCGTGATCGCCGTCGTCGGCCGAGCCGTGATGATCGTGGCGCAGGTGGATCGTTTCTTCCGACGCCGATTCGAGGCCGAGCAGCATCGCGAGGTCGAGCTCGCCGCGCGTCGCGCGCACGATCTTCACCAGCGGCGGGATCTCGTCGCGGATCGCGGTTTCGATCTGCGCGAACTGCGCGTCGCCGACGAGATCGGCCTTGTTCACGATCACGAGATCGGCGGACGACAACTGGTCGGCGAACAGCTCGTGCAGCGGCGATTCGTGGTCGAGGTTCGGGTCGGCGCGGCGCTGCGCGTCGACGGCCTGCGGGTTTTCCGCGAACTGGCCGCTCGCGGCGGCCGGCCCGTCGACGACGGTCACGACCGCGTCCACCGTGAAGCTGTTGCGGATCGTCGGCCAGTTGAACGCCTGCACGAGCGGCTTCGGCAGCGCGAGCCCCGACGTCTCGATCAGCACGTGGTCGATGTCCGCGCGGCGCTCGACGAGCGCTTCCATCACCGGATAGAACTCTTCCTGCACGGTGCAGCACAGGCAGCCGTTCGCGAGCTCGTAAAGCTGGCCCGACGCTTCGTCCTGCGCGTCGTCGCAGCCGATGCCGCAGCCCTTGAGGATTTCGCCGTCGATGCCGAGTTCGCCGAATTCGTTGACGATCACCGCGATGCGGCGGCCTTCGGCGTGCTGCAGGATGTGGCGCATCAGCGTCGTCTTGCCGCTGCCGAGAAAGCCCGTGACGATCGTGACGGGCAGCTTGCGTAGGGTCATGGAATATCCAGGGTCGTAAGGGAGGTCAGGTCGAGATCGTCACGTCGATCTCGTCGTAGCGCTTTAACCGGTAGATCAGGGCCGACACGAGCCAGCATGCGAGGAACAGGCCGATCACGACGTAGCCGAGCATGCCGAAGTGCGACGCCACCATCGACGCGAAGCCCCACACCGGGCCCTGCAGCGACAGCTTGTCCGCGAGCAGCGCGAGCACCTCGATGCCGCCGATCAACGCGGCGACCAGCACCGACACGAAGGTGATCGTCATGTTGTAGTAGATTTTGCGGATCGGCCGCACGTACGCCCAGCGATACGCGCCCATCATCAGGATGCCGTCGGTCGTGTCGACCAGCGTCATGCCGGCGGTGAACAGCATCGGCAGCGCCATCACCGACCAGAACGACAGGCCGCCCTGCACCTGCGCCGCCGAGATGCCGAACAGTGCGATCTCGGTCGCCGTATCGAAGCCGAAGCCGAACAGGAACCCGACCGGATACAGGTGCCAGCTGCGCGACACGAGCCGGAACAGCGGACGGAACAGGCGCGCGAGCACGCCGCGCTGATTCAGCAGCAGGTCGAGATCGGCGTCGACGATCGGCTCGCCGCGCCGTGCGGCGCGAAACGTCCGGTAGACGGAAATCAGGATCAGCAGGTTCGCGATCGCGAGCACCAGCAGGAAGAACGCCGACACGCTCGTGCTGATCACGCCGCCCCACGCTTTCATGCTCTCGAAGCGCGCGAGCGACGCGGCCGTGAGCGCGACCACGACCGACATCACGATCACGACCGTCGAATGGCCGAGCGAGAAGAACAGGCCCGCGCCGAGCGGGCTGCGGCCCTCCTGCATCAGCTTGCGCGTGACGTTGTCGATGGCCGCGATGTGGTCGGCGTCGACCGCATGGCGCAGCCCGAACACGTATGCGAGCAGCGCGGTGCCGAGCAGCACGGGCTGGCCGTGGAAGGCGACGAACGCCCAGATCCACGCACCGGCGTTGAAGGCGATCAGCAGCGCATAGATCGCGACGATCTTGCCGCGCAGCCCGGACGGGCTATCGTTGAACAGGCGAAACAGAGAATCGAGCATGGTGCTCCTTTGCGAACGGTCGACATGAAGAATGCCAACACGGCCGTCGCTGCTCGCCCCGTGCGGTCCGGCCCTTCATCGGGCCGGATCGTGCGCACTCGCGCAGGCGGTCGGACGACGGGAATCGGGAAACGCTCGGGTGTCGGGCATGCTGCGGCCGTGGACGATGCGCCGCCTCCCCGCGGCGCTGAACCCCAACGTTTAGGCCGGTATCCGGGCTGACGAACACGCCGCTTCGCCTTCCCGGATGCGCAGGGCATCCAGTGGCGGTCGTCCGCATGCGCGCGGCATGCGGCGAAGCGGCGCTGCATCGCGGCGGGCACGATGCGTTCGCTTACCGTTGCGGGGGCAGCACAGGTTGGCCCGACTGCGACGCAGGCAGGCTCCCTGTTTCCCGTTTAACTGCGTGCGCCGGAGGGCGCGCGCGAGCACCAAAACGCGTGCGAGTGTAGGCGTCGGGGGCGGGAGCGTCAAGGCGGCGCGGCCCGCCGAACGGCGGCTTGCATGGCTGCCGCGCCATGCCGGAGGCCGCTTCCGGCATCGGCGAAGCGGGTTCGCGCGGGCGGATCGCTGTGCTATCGTAGCGCCGCGTTCGGTGCTCGCATGCGCATTCCGCGCATGCAGTTAAACGGGAAACAGGAGGCGGACGTCCGCCCGGCCTGTGCTGTCCCCGCAACGGTACGCCGCCCGCGCGACGCGCTTCCCCGCGCTCGCGCCCATGCCGCCCACGATGCCACTGCCCTTCAGCCGGGCGGGAAGGCCGCGGCCTGGCAAGCGGCCAGCCCGGATACCGGCCGACGCAAGGGGTGAGCCCGACGCTCGCCGAACGCCCGATCCGCGGGGGACGGATGGGGTGCGCATTCCACCCGCGTTCGCGCGGGCTTCGCCCGATCCGCCATGCCTTGCCTGTCCGCCGGCCGCCGATGTGCCGCCCGCCTTCCCCTTTCCACTGTTTCGACACGGTGCGCGCCGTGCCGCGCGCGATGAGCCGCGCCTGGCTCATCGGCGCCGGCCCCGGCGACGCCGACCTGCTGACGCTCAAGGCCGTGCGCGCGATCGGCGCGGCGGACGTGCTGCTCGTCGACGATCTCGTGAACCCCGACGTGCTGCGCCATGCGCGCGCCGACGCGCACATCGAGCATGTCGGCAAGCGCGGCGGCCATGCGTCGACGCCGCAGGAAGCAATCGTCGCCGCGATGCTCGCGCACCTGCGCGCCGGCCGCAGCGTCGCGCGGCTCAAGGGCGGCGATCCGTTCGTGTTCGGCCGCGGCGGCGAGGAACTGGCCGCGCTCGGTGCGGCCGGTTTTCCGGTCGAGGTCGTGAACGGCATCACCGCGGGCATCGCCGCGCCGGCCGCGCTCGGCATTCCGGTCACGCAGCGCGGCGACGCGCAGGGCGTGATCTTCGTCACGGGCCACGGCGCGGGCGCCGACGAGCCCGACTGGCGCGCGCTGGCGGCCACGCGCATGACGATCGTGATCTACATGGGCATCCGCCGGCTCGAAACGATTGCTGCGGCGCTGCGCGACGGCGGCCTGCCCGGCGATACGCCGTGCGCGGCGATCGAGAACGCGACACGCCCCGAACAGCGGCACGTGCTCGCGACGCTCGACACCGTTGTCGAACGCGTCGGCGCGACCGGCATCGGTTCGCCCGCGATCGTCGTGATCGGCCGCGTCGCGGCACTTGCCGACGATCCCGCGGTGCGTGCGGCGCTCGGCGGCGGCGCATGATGCGGGTCGCGCTCGGCGTCGGGTTCCGCGCGGGCGTGACGGCCGCGCAACTCGATGCCGCGATCCGCGCGGCGCTGGCGCTCTACCCCGCCGCCGAACCGGCGCTCGTCGCAACGCTCGCCGACAAGGCGCGTGCCCGCGCGCTGCGCACGCTGTGCGCGCGACGCGGCTGGCCGCTCGTCGCGTTCGACGCGGCGCAACTCTCGAGCCGTCCCGAACTGGCCGCGAGCGGCCCGTCGGACGCCGCGCTCGCGCGCTTCGGCGTCGCGGGCGTGGCCGAACCGTGCGCGCAACTCGCGGCGCCGCACGGCCGGCTGCTGGGCCCCAAATCCATCCGGGACGGCGTGACGGTCGCATTCGCCGGCCCGCTCTGAACCCTTTGTTTCGCTTTCGACAGGACGATTCCCGATGAAGACCGATTCCGAATCCCATCAGCGGATGGCCGAACGCCGCCGTGCCGGCCACGAGAAGAAGCAGGCCGCCGCCACCCATGAAAAAGGCCTGCTGATCGTCCACACCGGCAACGGCAAGGGCAAGAGCACGGCCGCGTTCGGCATGGCCGTGCGCGTGCTCGGCCACGGCATGCGGCTCGGCGTCGTGCAGTTCATCAAGGGGGCGCTGCACACGTCCGAGCGCGACTTCCTCGGCGCGGTCGCGGAATGCGACTTCGTGACGATGGGCGACGGCTATACGTGGAACACGCAGAACCGCGACGCCGACATCGCGACCGCGCGCAAGGGCTGGGATGAGGCGCGCCGGATGATCGAAAGCGGCGACTACCGGATGGTGATCCTCGACGAGCTGAACACCGTGCTGAAGTACGAATACCTGCCGCTCGACGAAGTGCTCGCGACACTCGTCGCGCGTCCGGAGTCGGTGCATGTCGTCGTCACCGGGCGGCACGCGCCCGATGCGCTGATCGACGCGGCCGATCTCGTCACCGAAATGCGGCTCGTCAAGCATCCGTACAAGGAGCAAGGCGTGAAGGCGCAGCGCGGCGTGGAGTTCTGAGCGTGCCGGCCTGTCCCGCGCTGTTCGTCAGCGCGCCCGCGTCCGGCCAGGGCAAGACGTCGGTGACGGCCGGCCTCGCGCGGCTGCACCACCGGCTCGGCCGCCGCGTGCGCGTATTCAAGACCGGGCCCGATTTTCTCGATCCGATGCTGCTCGAACGCGCGAGCGGCGCGAGCGTGCATGCGCTCGACCTCGGGATGGTCGGCGAGGCCGGCTGCCGCGCGCTGCTGGCCGAGGCCGCGCGCGACGCGGACCTGATCCTGATCGAGGGCGTGATGGGGCTGTTCGACGGCACGCCGAGCAGTGCCGACCTCGCGGCCGCGTTCGGCGTGCCGGTCGTCGCGGTGATTTCCGCGAAGGCGATGGCGCAGACCTTCGCGGCAATCGCGTTCGGGCTCGCGCGGTTCCGGCCGGGGCTGCCGTTTCACGGCGTGCTGGCGAACCGTGTCGGCTCGGTCCGGCATGCGGAATTGCTGCAACAGGCGCTGCCTGCCGACCTACGCTGGCTCGGCCACGTGCCGGCCGATGCGGGTATCGCGCTGCCGGAGCGGCATCTCGGCCTGCACCAGCCGGCCGACATCGACGACCTCGATGCGCGGCTCGAACGCGCGGCCGACGCGCTCGCGCAGACGGCGCTCGCCGAATTGCCGCCTGCCGTCGCGTTCGCGGAACCGGACTGCGCGGTGCCGCTGCCGCGTGCGCTCGCCGGCAAGCGGATCGCGGTTGCGCGCGATGCGGCGTTCTCGTTCATCTATCCGGCGAATCTCGCGCTGCTCGATGCGCTCGGTGCACAGTTGCGGTTCTTCTCGCCGCTCGCCGACGAACCGGTGCCGGACGATTGCGACGCACTATTCCTGCCGGGTGGTTATCCGGAACTGCATGCGGCGACGCTCACGGCGAATGCAGAAACCGCGCGGACGATTCGTGCGCATGCGGCCGCGGATCGGCCGATCGTCGCGGAATGCGGCGGGATGGTGTATCTGTGCGAATCGCTGACCGACGTGGACGGCGCAACGACGCCAATGCTGGGCCTGTTGCCGGGCCAGGCGACGATGCAGCGCCGGTTCGCGGCGCTCGGCATGCAGCGGCTCGATACGCGCACCGGGCCGATGCGCGGGCATACGTTTCATTATTCGCGGCTCGCGACGCCGCTGGAACCGGTCGCGAACTCGGTGCGCTCCGACGGCGCGCCGGGCAGCGGCGAAGCCGTCTATCGCAGCGGCGCGATCGTCGCGACGTACATGCACATGTACTGGCCGTCGAATCCGGAGATGACGGCAGCGCTGTTCGACGGCACGGCGTTCTGACGGAAAAACGGTGAAGCGCCGCGACACCGCAAGGTCAGGGTTTTTCGCGGCCCGGCGCTTCCGAACGCGAAGTCCGGATCACGGTGCCGTCGGGCGAGAAATGCGCGTTGAACATCGCATCGCCCGATACACCGCCCTCGGCCCAGTGCCAGCTCCACACCTCTTCATGGCTCAACGCGTATTGCGCGACCTCGGTCGGCTTGCCGAGCAGTTGCCGCACGTCGTCCTTCGACATCCCGGGCACGACCTTCGCGATGTTCGCCGCCGTCAGCGCCTGCGTGATCGACACGAGCCGGCCGTCGGGCCCGAAATCGAGCATGTAGGTGCTCGTGCCGTACGGGCCGCGCGGATACTCGAACCGTTGCGAACCGTCGTCACCCTGCCTGACCATCTCGGGCTTGCCGGCCTGACGGAGCACGTCCTCGGTCGTCGAGACGCCCGGCTGCAGCTTGCCGAACGCCATCGGATCGGGCTTGATCGCGTTCACCGCATCGGCCACCTTCTGGTCGTCGCACCCGGCCGCCAGAACGCCGACCGCGCAGGCCGCCAGCACGGTCAGAAGCTGTTTTCGCATTTCGTCCACACCTGTATTCATCGAGCCGATCCGGCGTCGCGCGCAGCGTAGCACGCGACTTGTCCCGTCGATGTCAAGGAGCGTCAAATCAACGTGTGCGGTCCGCGCGCGTCCGATTTCGCGGACGCGCAGCGCACACCGGGAGGCGGCAGAAACGCCGCCGAGCCTCTGCTTTAAACCAGGAACGCCTCGGCCAGCTTCACCCAGTACGACGCGCCGGTCGGTAGCGCAGCGTCGTTGAAGTCGTAGCCCGGGTTGTGCACCATGCAGCCGCCCTCCCCGTCGCCGTTGCCGTTGCCGATGATCAGGTAGCAGCCCGGCCGCTTCTCGAGCAGGAACGCGAAATCCTCGCTGCCGGTAAGCGGCACCATCCCGTCGATCAGGTTCGCATCGCCCACCCACTCGCGCGCGACGTTGCGCGCGAACGCGGTCATCTCCGCATCGTTGACGAGCACCGGGTAGCGGCGCTGGTAGTCGATCGTCGCGGTCGCGCCGAACACGGCCGCCTGCGCATGCACGACTTCCTTGATGCGCGTCTCGAGCAGGTCGCGCACCTCCGGTTTCAGCGCGCGCACCGACAGGCGCATCTGCGCGCGGTCGGGAATCACGTTCGGCGCCTCGCCCGCGTGGATCGCGCCGACCGTGACGATCGCCATGTCGAGCGGCGACACGTTGCGCGACACGATCGTCTGCAGTGCCAGCACGATCTGCGCACAGACGACGACGGGATCGATCGCCTTGTGCGGCACCGCGCCGTGGCCGCCGCGGCCCTGCACGTCGATGGTCACGGTATCCGACGACGCCATGAACGGCCCCGGCAGGAAACCGAACTTGCCCGTCGGGAAGCCCGGCATGTTGTGCATCGCGAAGATCGCGTCGCACGGGAACTGCTCGAACAAGCCTTCGTCGAGCATCTTCTTCGCGCCGCCGAGCCCTTCCTCGGCCGGCTGGAAAATCAGGTTCAGCGTGCCCGAGAAGCGGCGCTCGCGGGCGAGATGCTTCGCGGCGGCGAGCAGCATCGCCGTGTGGCCGTCGTGGCCGCATGCGTGCATCTTGCCGGCGATCGTGCTCTGGTACGGCAGGCCCGTCGCCTCGTGGATCGGCAGCGCGTCCATGTCGGCGCGCAGGCCGAGGCGCTGCATGCCGTCGCCGACCTTCAACTGCGCGACGACGCCCGTGCCGCCGAGCCCACGATGCACCGTGTAGCCCCACGACTGCAGTTGCTCCGCGACGAGGTCGCTCGTCGCGAATTCCTCGAAGCCCAGTTCGGGGTGAGCATGGATGCGGTGCCGGATCTCGATCATTTCGTCGGCGAGGCCTGCGGGAATCACGCTGTGCGTCACGGTGTCGTCTCCTGTGTGCGGTGGGGAATGTGCAGGCAAGGATAGACGGTTCGCCGACAACCGGGCAGGCGGAAAGTCGTTACGGTAGCAACCGATGGTTGCCGTATCGGGCACGGCGCGCAATAAGCGCAAGCCGGCTATCCGGACGACTGCCGCGCATGATCCGGACACGTGAAACTGTGCGCTCCGCATCGATTTTCCGGGTATGAGGCTCTAGTGGTGGCTGCTCCGACATCTGAAATACTTCCTACGCATCAAGGACTTGCGGATATCCGTTCACTTTTTTGACGTTTGTACATTTTTTGTGTACGCTGACAAAGAAGTGAACAAGCGATCGCCTCTGATGCCCGAGAACGCCACCCTCCCGATGTCGGAACAGCATGTGCTCGACGAAGCCTGCGCCGCGTTCGAACGCGCGACCCGGCGCTTCAGCGCGCGGCCCGTGCGGGTGCCGGCCGAGTACACCGCGCGTGCCGATGCGATGATCTGCTTCGACATTGCCGGAAAGGCATTCGAAATGCCGGCTGCCGTGAGCCTGCGCGCCGAATCGCTGCCGGGCGCAGTCGCGCAATTGCACCGCCGCGGCGGCGCTACCGCGAAGCCCGGCGAACGGCCGCTGATGCTGATCGCGCCGTATCTTTCGGCCGAACTGGCCGCCGGCCTGACCGACCAGGGCATCCCGTTTCTCGACACCGCCGGCAACGCATGCCTGATTCAACCGGAGGCGACCGTGATGATCGCGGGCCGGCCGAAGCCCGCACGCACCCCGCGCCGGCAGGCCTCGCGCGCGACGACACCGAAGGGACTGGCCGTGATGTTCGCACTCGCGACGCAGCCGGGCCTCGTTGCGCAGCCGTATCGGGGGATTGCCGCCGCGTCGGGCGTCGCGCTCGGCACGGTCAATCTCGCGATGGACGATCTGATCGCGCGCGGCCTCGTCGGGCAGCGCCGCAACGGCGAGCGCCTGATTCCCGACTGGCCGCGCTTCGTGCAGGAATGGGTCGCGCTGTACCCGAGCCGCTTGCGCGCGAAACTGTCGAGCCGCCGGTTTGCCGGCCTCGCGCCCGACTGGTGGCGCGGCTTCGATTTCGCGTCGTTCGATGCGCGGCTCGGCGGCGAGCCGGCGGCCGACCTGCTGACGCATGACCTGAAGCCGGCCGCGATCACCGTTTATACGCACGGCGCGGTGTCGCCCCGCCTGCTGCTCCAGGCCCGCCTGCGTCCGGACGAGCGCGGCGACGTCGAAATCCTCGAAGCATTCTGGCCGCGCACGCCTGCGCTCGACTGGCGCGAGCAGGATGTGCCGCTCGTGCCGCCGCTCCTGATCTATGCGGATCTCGTCTCGTCCGGGGACAGCCGCAATCTTGCCGCCGCCGAACGGATCCATGACCGATACCTCGCCCATCCGCCCGCTTGAAGTCGATGCGCGCCGGCCGCTCGAGCCGGCGGCAGTCGCGCTGCTGCAAGCGGTCGGCAGCACCTGCGCGCGTCTCGACGCGGCGTTCGTCGTCGCCGGCGCAACCGCGCGCGACATCCTGATGTGGCATGTACACGGCATCCGGCCGATGCGCGCGACGCGGGACGTCGACGTCGCGGTGTGCGCGGTGAGCTGGCCGTTCCACGAGCAGCTCGTCGATGCGCTCGTCGCGACCGGGCAATTCACGCGCGCGCCGAAGCAGCAGCAAAAACTGCTGTTCGATAGCGGAACGCACGGTTTTCGCACGGAGCTCGATCTCGTGCCGTTCGGGCCGCTCGAAACGCCGCCGGGCGAGATCGTATGGCCGCCGGGCGGCGAATTCGTGCTGAACGTGCTGGGGTTCCAGGAAGCGGTCGACACGGCGCAGCCGGTGTCGATCGACGCGCGCACCATGGTGCCGGTGGCCAGCCTGCCGGCGCTCGCGCTGCTGAAGTTGCTCGCATGGAAGGACCGGCGCGCGCGCCAGAACAGCGACGCGTACGACCTGCTGTTCCTGCTGCGCAATTTTCACGACGCCGGCAATCGCGAGCGCATCTGGGAAGCCGCGCCGGATTTGCTCGAGGCGCATGCGTTCCAGCCGGGCCTCGCCGCCGCCGCGCTGCTCGCGCGGGATGCGAAGCGGATTGCCTCGCCGCACACGCGCGACGCCATCCGCGCGCTGTTGTCCGACGCAGCGACTTACGCGGCGCTCGGCCAGGATCTGCTGGCACGCGCGTTCGCGCAGTTGCCGGGTGAATTCATCGATGATGCCGACCGGTATCTCGACGCGTTCCGCAACGCGTTCCTCGTTGATCCGCCCGCGCCGCACGCGTGACGCGCCGCTGCGAAACAGCAACGTCATCGCGCTTTCGCCGCACTGCGCTCAGGCCGCCCAGTCTTCGAGCGACAACCCGGCGACACGACCGAATTCGCGGCCGTTGTTCGTGACGAGCACCGCGCCGGCCGCGATCGCGTGCCCTGCGATCGACGCGTCGTTCGCGCCGATCGGCGTGCCGCGCGCGGCGAGATCCGCGCGAATCGCGGCCGTTGCGTCGACGGCCGCCGTATCCCACGACAGCACGCCATCCAGCCGCGAAACAAAGGCCGTCACGAGTTCCGCATGCTTCGGCGACGCTTTCCTGCCCACGGCCCCGAACCGCATTTCGGCATAGGTAATCGCCGACACGACGATCCGGTGCTGAGCGTTGACGCACGACTGCAACCGCGACAGCACCACGGGCGGCCGCTCGCGCATGATGAACGAACAGATGTTCGTATCGAGCATGTAGAGCGTGGTCACCGGCCGGACTCCGTCGGCGCGCCGGCGTCGCCGGACAGGTCGAAGCGGCCGGATTCGATGACGGCCGGGCGTTCGGCGAGGAACTCGGCGTCGGCCAGCGGTTCGTTCGCGAACGAGAGCCACGTGGGGCGCACAGGGCGCAGCAGCAGCGTGTCACCCTCGCGGCGAATCTCGAGTTCCGTCACCCCCTCGAACTCCATGTCCTTCGGGATGCGGATTGCCTGGTTACGAGCGTTCTTGAAAATGGAAACGGTGCGCATGAGCCACTCCATGGGAGTACGATGCGCCCATTTTAGACATATGCTGGCATATGTCAATTTGAAGGCATGCGAATCGGAGGTTGCGCCCCACGCTGCCACGGGTGTTTTTGTCATGCTGTCGGCCTGTCGTCGATAAGAAGAGCGATCCATTCTTCACGACGCAGGCCGCGCGGTCCATATCCCGGACGGCCGATGCAGGCGCGATGCCCGGCCGCGCGCAACGTCGCGCCGACGCCGCGCGCCCGCCCCGTCACGGCAACCGGAAAGTGTCGAAGAATGTATCGCGCTCGATCACGGTGAGCGCCGCGCGCTTGTGCGGGAAGTCGAATTCCTTCAGCGTGTAGAACCCGAGCCGGTGCATGTACGCGATGTGCCGCACGTGATCGACGCGCGGCTCGCCGACGAGCCGCTGCGTGCGCGGTTCGTCGACGAACATGTAGTGCAGCACCCCGCTCCACCACGCATGCAGCTTGCCCGCGCTCTGGAAGCGCGAGTCGCCGATCAGCAGGTGCAGCCCGCGATCGTAGTCGTGCGCGTCGTAGAAGGGCGCGAGGCGGTCCTCCTTCGCCCAGTAGAACTCGAAATAACCGAACGGCGTATCGTCGAAATAGCCGATCATCGGATGCATGTGCGGATCGGCGAGCCGCTCGGCGAGATACGCCGCATGCTCGTCGCGCGTGCCGCGCTGGTCCCAGAACTGCGCGACGCGATCGAGGTTCATCCAGCCGCTGAACAGGTCCGCGTGCGCGTCGATATCGACGGTGCGCAGGCTGAACGTCATCCCGACCTGCGGCATGGTGCGCGCATAGATCTCGCCGGCCGGCGACGGCGGCCGCACCGGGTGCCGGTGGCCGTTCGTGATCGCGTAGCGCAGCGGCATCCCGCCCGACGCGGGCGCCCTCAGCCACGGCCGCGGGTTCTGCCAGAACGTGGTGCGCGACACGTTCAGGCGCAGCATGTCGCCGGCGACCTGCGCGCCGTCGATCACGCCCTCGCGCACCGCGCGCGCCACGTACGACGCGACGGCCGCCGCACTGGCGCCGCCGAGCGGCACCGAGATCGTTGCCGCGTCGTGCCGCGTGTCGGTGTTGAACAACGGGACGAACGCCGCGAGCAGACAGTCCGGCGAGTCGTCGGGATGCCATGCGTCGAGTGTGTGCTCGGCGACCTGCGTCGCCTGGCCATGCGCGGCGCCGTCGAGCGCGGCGGCTACCTCGCCTTCGACGGCATCCGCGGCGCCGGCCGGTTTCGTCAGCGTGTCTTCCATCACAGTGCTCCCGCGTCGTGGCGGTCGGCGAGCACGTGAAGCCCCCGTTCGAGCGCCGGAAACAGGCTGCGCTGGAAGTTGTTCCAGCGCAGTTCGAGAATCGTGTCGTCCGGCGCGATCGGCGTGTCGAGCACGTCGCAGATCACCTCGCCGGAATCGATGCCGTTGTCGACGTAGTGGAACGACGCGCCCGTCATCGTCACGGGCTCGACGGACGACGTCGCGCCGCTCGCCCAGTCGACCCGTTCGCCGCGCGCGCCGTGCAGCGCGTCGAGCGTCGCCCACGCGCCGCGCCGCTGGTATGGCGAATCGTCAGCCGTGATGCCTGGGTGGATGTTCGCGATGCGCCGGTGAAAGCGCGCGCCGGGCCGTACGAGTTCGTCGAGGATCACCAGCAGCCCGTCGAGCACGACGACGTCGGCGTCGAGTTCGAGCAGGCGCTCGAGCAGGCGGTGCTCGAACGCCTGTTTGCCTGCCACGCGTTCGCGCGCGTCGCGCGGCAGCCGCCGGTACGTCGACGGAATCGAGCAGAACAGTTCGTCGACCGCCCGGCCCTGCACCGTCAACCCTTCCGGCAGGATCCACGGCCGGCCGGGCGTGCGCGCGAAGCCGTAGTCGGCCACCTTCGCGCGGTCGGCCGGCGAACCGTCGTCGTCGTCGACGATCACGCCCTTGAGCGTGTAGCGCTCGCCGAGCGGCGAGTCGTTCAGGCGCTCGACGAGGAATTCGAGCGGCGCCTTCATGTAGCGCGTGCCACCCTGATAAGCGACCGGCTGGCCGGCGCGATCGGCCGCGCCGTTGCGCAGCGACTGGATGTAGACGAGATTTTTCTTCGGCATGGATGCGTCGTGGAAAAGCGGACGAAGGCGCCGCGGCCGGCCCGCGCCGGCCACGAAGGCCGACCGGCGGGCCGCGGCGCGCAACGTCACCAGTTGTATTTCGCGGTCGCGATCACCGTGCGGTCGGTGCCGAAAACGCAGACGTTCATCGACTGGCAACCGCTGATGTAATGGCGGTTGGCCAGGTTGGTCCCGTTCACGGCAAAGCGCCAGTTGCGCGTGTCGTAATGCACGCCCGCGTCGAACAGCGTGACGCTCGACACCGTCAGCGAGTTGTCGGCCGCACCGGCCGACGCGCTCTGGTAGCGAACGCCGCCGCCGAGGCCGAAGCCCGCGAGCGGCCCGGTGTGCCACGTCCAGTCGGCCCACAGCGACGCCATCTGGCGCGGCCGCGGAATGTCGACCGGCCAGTTGTTCAGCGACACGTCGTTCGCCTGCACGTTCTTCACGTCCTGGTACACGTACGACGCGATCAGCGACAGGTTCCGCGTGACCTTGCCGGTCGCGCTCAGCTCGATCCCGCGCGAACGCACCTCGCCGGTCTGCACCGACTTCGTGCCGGTTTCGTCCTGACTCGGCAGCGCCGGCGTGATCCCGTTGGTCTGGTTGATCTGGTAGATCGCCGCGTTCAGCATCAGGTTCTTGCCGGGCGGCTGCCAGCGCAGGCCGGCCTCGATCTGCTTGCCGCGGGTCGGCTGCGGCAGCCCGCCGCCGAGCAGGTTCACGCCGATCAGCGGATTGAACGACGTCGCGTAGCTGACGTACGGCGACAGCCCGTAGTCGCCCTGGTACGTGAGGCCGACGCGGCCGGTGAACGCCGTCACGTCCGCCTTCGTCGACGTACCGCCCGCGCGGTCGTCCATCCGCATGTTGACCCAGTCCTCGCGGCCGCCAAGCGTAAGCGTCCAGCGGTTCCACTTGATCTGGTCCTGCGCGTACAGGCCGAACGTGTTCAGCGTCGTGTACGTGTTGGTGCGGAACGTCGACGCCGGATCGAACACCGCCGTCGTGACCGGCAGGTATACCGGGTTGTAGATGTTCAGCGGCGGTGCGGCGGCGAGCCATTCGCTGTCGGTCGCGGTCTGGCGGTTGTACTGGAAGCCGAGCAGCAGTGTGTGCTGGAGCGGGCCCGTCGCGAAGCGGCCTTCCACGTTGTTGTCGATGTCGAAGCGGCTGTAGTTCATCTGGAACACGCCGGCCCAGCGCGACACGTCGGTCGTGCTGCCGTCGACGAAGCCGTTGCCGAACACCGAGCCGTTGTCGAGCGACAGGTGCATCAGGCGCACGTTCTGCCGGAACTTCCACGCCGGGGTCAGGTTCTGCTCGAACTGGTAACCGACCGACCACTGCTTCTTGCGGTAATAGTTGAAGTTCCCGTCGCCTTCATAGACGTCCTTGTTGATCTGCCCGTTCGGGTTCGGCAGCACCGTGCCCTGCGCGGGCAGGAAGTTCGACGAGATGTCGCCCCAGTCCTGCAGGTACGTCGCGGACAGCGTCAGCGACGTATCCGCGTTCGGGCGCCAGCGGAACGACGGCGCGAGCGCGACGCGCTGGTCGTTGTTCGGGCCGGTCAGCGCATTGCCGTCGCGCGCGACGCCGACGAACCGGTACGCGTACTTGCCGTCGGCATCGAGCTTGTCGCCGACGTCGATCATGAACTGCTTGCGCGCGTAGTTGCCGATCTGCACCCCGGCTTCGCGCACGCGCTCGCCGTCGGCGAGCTTGGTCTGCACGTCGATGATCGCGCCGGGGTCGCCCGCGCCGTACAGCACCGAGGTCGGCCCGCGCAGCACGGTGATGCTGTCGATCATGTACGGATCGACGCGCCAGCTCGCGAGGTTGATCGTGTTCGGCACCTGCAGCCCGTTCACGTAGGCGGTCGGCGTGAAGCCGCGCAGCGCCGCGTACCAGTCGGAACGGTTGTCCGAACCGTACGACGAGAAGCCCGGCACATAGCGCAGCGCCGCGTTCACGTCGGTCGCGCCGGTCATCTCGATCTGCTGCGCGGTGACGACGTTGACCGTCTGCGGGATCTCGTTGAGCGGCGTGTCGGTCTTCGTGCCGGTCCTGCTGCGCTTCGCGACGAGCCCGACCGTGCCGTCGCCTTCCGAGGCCGCGTTGACGGTGATCGCCGGCAGCGTGCCATTCGGCGAACCGTTCGGCGTGCCATTCGCCGCACCGTTCTGCTCACTGCTGGCCGACGCTGCGGCGCCTGCGTTCACGGCCGGCGCCGTCTGGGCCCATGCCTGCCCCGCCGCCGCACCGAACGCCACGCTCGCCGCGGCTGCGATCGCACGCAAACGCGTGCCTGTTGCCCACTCCATCTTTCTCTGCTCCACTTTTTTCATGCGGTCTCCGACCGCGCCTTTGTCAAAGAGCGAAAGCCATCCGGCCCGCGCTCACCCCGTTTTCCTGTCGTTTTTCGTGCGGCGCCCGTGCCGCGCCATCGTCATGGGCGGGTGCGATCCCGTCTTCGAGCGACGCGCAGATTTCGTCCGCGCGGCGCGCCAGTACCGACAGCAGCGTGTCGGACAATCCGTGGCTGTCTTCGCAGCAGCCTTGCAGGTAGATGCGCGGCGCGAAGTGCTCGGGTGTCGCGAGCAGGTAGTCGCGCGTCACGTCGCCGCGCGTGAGCGCATCGCCCAGGTGCGGCGCGAGCCCTTCGAGCAGCGCCGAATGCGTGTCGCGGCGATAGCCGGTCGCGAGCACGAGCGCGTCGAAGCGTTCGACGCGCGTGGCGCCGCTCATCCGGTCGCGCAGCGTCAGCTCGATGCGGTCGTCGGCGGTGCGCACCGCGGCCTCGATCGCGCTGTTCGCGAGCAGCGCATGACGCGGCGCGCCGTCGATGCGCTGCAGGTACAGCATTTCGTAGATCTGCTCGATCAGCGGCCGGTCGACCACCGCGTAGTTGGTGTCGCGATAGCGCTCGAGCAGCGCGCGGCGCGCGTCGTGCGGCTGCGCATAAACGACGTCGGTGAACTCGGGGCTGAAGATCTCGTTGACGAACGGGCTGTCGTCGGCCGGCTTCAGCGCGCCAGCGCGCATCACGAGGCTCGCGTCGACGTGCGGGAAGCGGCGCGCGAGATCGATGAACACCTCGGCCGCGCTCTGCCCGGCGCCGATCACCGCGACGCGGCGGCGCTCGCCGTCCGGCGATGCGACGAGCCGGTCGATATCGGTCAGATAGGATGACGAATGGATCACGCGGTCGCGGCCGAGCGCGGCGAACGCATCCGGGATCGCGGGCGTGCCGCCGACGCCGACCGACAGCGCGCGCGTGACACGCTGGCGCTCGTGGCCCGCGGCATCGCGCGACAGCACGCGCAGCGCGTCGATCCGCGCACCGTCGCCGCGCACCGGCTCGATCGCCAGCACGGTCTCGCTGTAATGGACGCGATCGTCGAACGCATCGGCGACCCAGCTCAGGTAGTCGTGGAATTCGACGCGGGTCGGATAGAAGTTCTTCAGGTTGACGAATTCGTTCAGCCGGCCGCGTTCGAACAGGTAGTTGATGAACGTGTAGCGGCTTTTCGGATCGCGCATCGTGACGAGATCCTTCAGAAACGAGATCTGCATCCGGCAATCGTCGAGCAGCATCCCGCGATGCCAGCCGAATTCCGGCTGGCGCTCGACGAAGCAATGGGCGAACGTGCGCGCACCGCTGCGCTCCGCGAGGCGAATGGCCAGCGCCAGATTCGACGGCCCGAAGCCGACGCCGATCAGGTCGAATACGGTTTCTCTCTGCATGTCTCAGCTCCCTTGTCGGTGATTCCGGCCCGTCAGACGTGACGGCCGGAGAAGAACGTCTCGCGCAGCGTGCGCATCCACAGCGGCTGCGCGTCGGCCAGCGCGAGACGGCGCTGCCGCGCGAAGCCATGCCGCGCGAGATGGTCGGCAACCCGCGCGTGGCCGGCCGGAACGGCACAGCCGACCGCTTCGGTACGCGGGTCGTCGAGAAACAGGTAATGAACGACGGACGGCAGCCAGCCCGCGACGCAATGCGGGCCGCGCCAGCGCGATTCGCCGACCAGCATCCGCAGCCCGCGGTCGTAGTCGCACGCCGCGACGTGCGGCGCGAGCGCGTCTTCCTTCAGCCAGACCGCCTCGAAGTACGCGAACGGCTCGCCGTCGAAGCAGCCGACCAGCGGCGTCACGTGCGGATCGGCGTCGGGTGCGGCACCTTGCGTACCGTCCGCGCCGGGCTGCGCGCCCGGCCAGCCGTCGCGCACGCGCGGCTCGTCGAACCAGCGCGCGAGCCGCCCGGCGTCCTCCGCCGGCTGCCAGCCGCGCAGCGTGAAGCGCACGCCGAGCGCCGGCAGGTCGCGCGCATAGACTTCTCCGCGCGGCGCCGGCGGCCGGCGCGGATGACGCCGGCCGTCGGTAAGCATCGGCAGCGTCGCGCACCGCAGATGCGTGCCGACGAGCCACAGATCGGCCTGCTGCGCCCAGCCGTCGCGCATGCAGCGGCCGCCGTCGGCGAGCACGCCGCTCGCGCGCAGCGCATCGAGCGCGACCGCCGGCCACGCGGCCGGGTCGAGCC
>NZ_JAOTQT010000041.1:0-41086 GCF_025685725.1 Burkholderia sp. BKH01
GAGACCGACGAGACCGACGAGACCGACGAGACCGACGAGACCGACGAGACCGACGAGACCGACGTCAAGCCGCCTCGTTGCGCCACTGCGCGCACGCGGCGGCGATCTCGCGCGCGAGCGCGATGCACGACAGCGGCGCGGAGCCTTCCGCCTTGTTGTTGATCGTGATGATCACGGGCTGACCAGCCAGCGCGTAGCGCGCGGCCAGTTCGGCGAGCGCCGAGCGCGTGGCCGGATCCTCGTCGACGAGCTTGTCGAACGGTTCGTACTTCGCTTTCGCCTGTTCGTACTTGAAGCCGCCGTGCAGGCTCCAGCGCACGATCAGCGGGCCCGGCGCATCGCCGTCGAGCAGTGCGAGCGCGGCAGCCTGGCGCAGCGGGTCGGGCATCCGCGCGTGCAGGCCGACGCAGTAGCGCACGCCGAGCGCGGCGAGCGCGCGGATGAAGCGCGGCGTGAGCAGGCTCGCGTCGCGGATCTCGATCGCGTAGCGCGGGCCGTCGGCTTCCGGCGGCAGCGGCGGCAGTGCCGCGAAGAACGCGGCGAGCCGGTCGATCAGCGCGGCCGGTTCGGCGAGCAGATGATCGGGCAGCGGCGAGAACTGGAACACGAGCACGCCGGCCTTCCGGCCGAGCCCTTCGAGGCAAGGCTGCACGAATTCGCGGGTGGCGAGCTGTGCATCGAGGAAGGTCGGGTTCGGCCCCGAAGGCTCGCCGCGCCGGCCGCGCACGACCGCGTCGGTCACGGAGGCCGGCGCCTTCACGACGAAGCGGAAATCGTCGGGTACCTGCTGCGCGTAGCGCAGGTAGTCGGCCACCGACAGCGGGCCGTAGAACGACCGGTCGAGGCTCACGCTCTTCAATAGCGGATGCGCGCCGTACGCTTCGAGCCCTTCGCGCGACAGCTTCGTCTGCGCGAAATCGCCGTCGTAGACGATGCCGTTCCAGCCCGGGAAGTACCACGACGACGTGCCGAGCCGGACGTTAGGCGGCAGGCCGGCCGCTGCGTCGGCGACGTCCGCCGCGATTGGTGCGGGCGGCACGCCGCGCCGGCGCCGGCCTTTTTTCGTCGACGCGGCCGGCGGCGACGGTTCGTCCCACAGCAGGCCGGAGGCGGGCGGCGGTTCTTCGTCGGAAGGGCGGGAGGCTGCGCGGGCGGGCGGCGCCTGCCGCGCATCGTCGTGCGGATTCGACGTCACGCGTTCATCGGCGTTTTCAGGGCGCGTGTCGCCTGCGGGCGGCGACGCGCGCGCAGCGTCCGGCGGCACGCCGAACAGGTCGAATTGCCCGTCGGCGTGCGACTCGTCCGTGTCGTCGCGCTGCTGTCGTTCCGGCGGCACCTTGCGCCGCGTCCTGCCGTCACCCATGCATGCCCAGCGTGAAGCGCCGCCTAGCGCGGCAGCGCGTGTTCGTACATATAGCGCCGCGACCACGGCAGCGTTTTCGCGCTGCGTCCGGCCTTGCGGCACACGATCTGGAAGATCGACACGTCGTCGTGCTCGAACGCATACGCGCAGCCGGCGAGATACACGCGCCAGATGCGGAATTTTTCATCGTCGACGAGTTTTCGCGCTTCCTCGGCCTTCGCCTCGAAGTTTTCCGTCCAGATATCGAGCGTGCGCGCATAGTGCCGCCGCAGGCTTTCGACGTCAACCGCTTCCAGCCCGCCGCGCTGCGCCGCTTCGAGTGCGAGGCTGATGTGCGGCAGCTCGCCGTCCGGGAACACGTAGCGGTCGATGAACTCGCCGCCGCCGAGCGCCGTCTCGCCGCTTTCCGCGTCGGTCGACGTGATGCCGTGGTTCATCGCGATGCCGTCGTCGGCGAGCAGTTCGCGCACCCGCGAGAAGTACAGCGGCAGGTTCTTGCGGCCGACGTGCTCGAACATCCCGACGCTCGTGATGCGGTCGAACTGGCCGTCGATCTCGCGGTAATCCTGCAGGCGGATCTCGATCTTGTTTTCCAATCCCGCGGCCTTCACGCGCGCGGTCGCGAGGTCGAACTGGTTCTGCGATAGCGTCACGCCGAGACACGTCGCGCCGAACTTCTGCGCGGCGCGCAGCACGAGCGCGCCCCAGCCGCAGCCGATGTCGAGCAGGCGCTGGCCCGGCTGCAACTGGATCTTCGTCAGGATGTGGTCGATCTTCTTGATCTGCGCGGTGGCAAGATCCTCGTCACCGTTCTCGAAGTACGCGCACGAGTACACCATGTTCTCGTCGAGCCACAGCCTGTAGAACTCGTTCGAGACGTCGTAGTGATACTGGATCGCCTTCCTGTCGGTGTTCTTCGTGTGGCTGAAGTAGCGCCTCACGCGCGCGAGCTTGCTCGCGCTCGTCACCGTGCTGCGCGCGAGCGAGTAGCCGATGTTGATGATGTCCGACAGCTTGCCCTCGATGTCGATCTTGCCCTTCACGTACGCCTCGCCGAGGTTGTCGAGGCTCGGTTCGAGCAACAGCGGCAACGCCGACGCGCTGTTGACCTTCAGCGTGACCTGCGGCGCGCTGAAGGTGCCGAAATCGAGTTGGTCGCCGTTCCACAGCACGAGGCGCGCCGGTATGTTCGCTTTCGCCCGTACTTCGTCCGCCCACTGTGCCAGCTTCTTTTCCCAGAACATTTGGAATCTCCGTTTGTTCGTTGAATCGAATACAGCCAAGTATCTTGACGGCGCCCGCCGCTTGCGACGCGGGCGCCCGGATGC
This sequence comes from Burkholderia sp. BKH01, assembly GCF_025685725.1. Taxonomy (NCBI): domain Bacteria; kingdom Pseudomonadati; phylum Pseudomonadota; class Betaproteobacteria; order Burkholderiales; family Burkholderiaceae; genus Burkholderia; species Burkholderia sp. BKH01. Next base: position 2,692 of record NZ_JAOTQT010000041.1, read on the forward strand.
AACACGAGACACGACCGGCGTGCGCCGGCGCCGCGCTTACGGCGACAGGCGCGAAATCGTCCAGCTCGGCGACGCGGTCGCGTCGCGCGTATAGAGCAGACGGTCGTGCAGCCGCGACGGGCGGCCCTGCCAGAACTCGATCGCGTCGGGCACGAGGCGGTAGCCGCCCCAGTGCGGCGGGCGCGGCGGGGCGTCGCCGTAGCGTTCGCTGACGGCCTTTTCGCGCGCTTCGAGCGTTGCGCGGCTGTCGATCACCGCACTCTGGTCGGACGCCCATGCGCCGATGCGCGAGCCGAGCGGGCGCGATGCGAAATAGCGGTCGCTATCTTCCGCGCTGGTTTTCTCGATCCGGCCTTCGATGCGCACCTGGCGCTCGAGTTCGATCCAGTAGAACAGCAGCGCCGCTTGCGGATGCTCGGCGAGATCGCGCCCCTTGCGGCTTTCGTAATTGGTGAAAAAGACGAACCCGCGTTCGTCGACGCCCTTGATGAGCACGATCCGGGCCGACGGCCGGCCGTCGGCGCCGACGGTCGCGAGCGTCATCGTGTTCGGCTCGGGCAGCCGGGCGGCGAGCGCCTCCTTGAACCAGCGGTCGAACTGGACGAAGGGGTCGGGGGCGGCATCGGCTTCGTCGAGCGAAGCACGCGAATAGTTGATGCGGAGATCGGCGAGAGTCGTCATGTTATGCAAACGCTTCAATCTGGGGTCAGTATAGCGAACGCGCAAGAATCGTGCGTGCACAGTGGCGTGTGCGAGCGGGGAGTTCAGGCAAAATAGAGGGCTGCTCGACTTACGTTTTCCTTGCTGCCATGCCCGCTGCCGACACTGCCCCGCCCAGTTCTTCTGATCTTACCCCGACCCCGACAATCCAGCTTGACGTGGATCGAGAGCGGCGTTTCGGCGGCGTCGCGCGGCTGTATGGCGCGCCGGCGGCCGCCGCTTTCGAGCGTGCGCATGTCGCGGTGATCGGGATCGGCGGCGTCGGGTCGTGGACGGCCGAGGCGCTCGCGCGCAGCGCGATCGGCACGCTGACGCTGATCGATCTCGACAACGTCGCGGAAAGCAATACGAACCGGCAGATCCATGCGCTCGATGGCAATTACGGCAAGCCGAAGGTCGACGCGATGGCCGAGCGGATCGCGCTGATCGATCCCGCGTGCCGCGTGAACCGGATCGAGGATTTCGCGGAACCCGACAACTTCGACGCGCTGCTCGGCGGCGGCTTCGACTACGTGATCGATGCGATCGACAGCGTACGCACGAAGGTCGCGCTGATCGCGTGGTGCGTCGCGACGCGGCAGCCGCTCGTCACGGTTGGCGGCGCGGGCGGGCAGCTCGACCCGACGCGCATCCGGATCGACGATCTCGCGCTGACGATCCAGGATCCATTGTTGTCGAAGGTGCGCGCGCAGTTGCGCAAGCAGCACGGCTTTCCGCGCGGGCCGAAGGCGCGTTTCAAGGTCAGCGCCGTGTATTCGGACGAGCCGCTGATCTACCCGGAAGCGGCCGCATGCGACATCGAGGACGGCGCGGAGCCGTCCACGGCCGCGCACGTCGCGGGGCTCAACTGTGCGGGATTCGGTTCGAGCGTTTGCGTGACCGCGAGCTTCGGCTTCGCGGCCGCCGCGCATGCGCTGCGCGCGATCGCGGCGCAGGCCGCCGGCTGAACGGCGAAGCGCGCGTTGCTTCATGCTGCGGCGCGGGATACGCGCTGCCGGCGATACGGCGTCCCAGCCGGGCCGTTGCGGCCCGGCCGGTCGTTCGTCAGTTGAGCGCCATGCTCAGCTTGCGCCGCCATCCAGCGACGATATCGGGGCGGTCGCCGGCAAGTTCGAACACCGAGATCATCGTCTTGCGGCCGAGGTCGTCGCCGTACGCACGGTCGCGCAGCACGATTTCCAGCAACTGCTCCAGCGCACCTTCATACGCACGCCGCGCGATCAGGCTCTGCGCGAGGTCGAAGCGCGCGTCGAGATCGCCCGGGTTCGCGGCGATGCGCGCTTCGAGCGCGTCCGTCGGCGGCAGGTCGGCCGTTGCGTCGAGCGCGTCGAAACGGGTCTTGATCGCCTGGTAGCGTGGATCGCCTCCTTCCACGATCTGCGGCGACAGCCGCTCGGTCTCGGCGCGCGCGACTTCGACCTGATTGTTCGCGAGCAGCAGTTCGATCAGGTCGAGCCGCGCGTCGTCGAAACCGGGGTTCAGCGCGAGCGCCGCTTCGAGGTGCGTGAGCGCGTCGTCGTAGCGCGATTCGGCCATCGCGTACTGCGCGGCGCGGCGTTCGGCTTCCTCGGGCGCCGGCAGCAGCCGGTCGAGGAACGCGCGCAACTGGCCTTCGGGCAGCACGCCGACGAACTGGTCGACCGGGCGCCCGTCCGCGAACGCGATCACGTGCGGGATGCTGCGCGTCTGGAAATGCGCGGCGAGTTCCTGGTTCTCGTCGACGTTGACCTTCACGAGCTTCCAGCGACCGTCGTAATCGGCTTCGAGTTTTTCGAGCAGCGGGCCGAGCGTCTTGCAGGGGCCGCACCACGGCGCCCAGAAGTCGACCAGCACGGGCGTGTCCAGCGACGCCTCGATGACGTCTTTCTCGAATGTGGCAAGCGTGGTGTCCATGTCGTTCTCTTCCGTTCGAATATCGTCAGGATGGGGGCGGCGCGCGTGTTTTTCAACGCGGCTTCGATTCGGGCAGCGGAATCCACTCGGTCTCGCCCGGCACCTTGCCCATTTCCTGGCGCGTCCAGGCTTCCTTCGCGCGCGCGATCGCGTCGCGGCTGCTTGCGACGAAATTCCATTCGATGAAGCGCTCGCCGTCGATCCTGTCGCCGCCGAGCAGCATCGCGCGCGCGCCGCCGGCGCTCGTCAGCGTGACCGTCGCGCCCGATGCGAGCACGGCCATCTGCTCGGCCGGAACCGGCGTGCCGTCGATCGCGAGATCGCCGTCGACCACGTAGACCGCGCGCTCCTCGTGCGACGCGTCGAGTTCGACGCGGCCGCCGGCCGCGAATTCGGCCGCGACGTACAGCGTGCGCGAGAACGTCGTGACCGGCGAGCGCAGCCCGAACGCATCGCCGGCGATCACCGTCAGCGACACGCCGTCTTCGTCGCGCTTCGGCAGCGTGTCGGCCGCATGGTGCTCGAACGACGGCTCGGTGGTTTCGTGCGCGCGCGGCAGCGCGACCCAGGTCTGGATCCCGTGCACGGTATGGCCGTTTGCGCGCAGCGCGTCGGGTGTGCGTTCGGAGTGGACGATCCCGCGGCCGGCCGTCATCCAGTTCACGTCACCCGGCACGATTTCCTGCCGCGAGCCGAGGCTGTCGCGGTGCAGGATCGCGCCGTCGAACAGGTAGGTGACGGTGGCGAGCCCGATATGCGGATGCGGCCGCACGTCGAGCCCCGTGCCGGCAGGCAGCGTGGCGGGCCCCATGTGATCGAAGAAGATGAACGGGCCGACGAGGCGCGCGGCAAGCGCGGGCAGCGTGCGGCGCACCTGCAGGTTGCCGATGTCGCGCACGTGCGGCTTCAGCAGGGCTTTGATCGAGTCGTTCATGGCGGGTCCGGTGGTGCGATGGGGATGAAGGTCATTGTAATAGCCGCCCGCCGACGATTCCATGCGCGCCGCGCGGGTATCGGGCCGCGCGGCGAAACCCGGTAGACTGACGCGCTTCTCAAGAAAACGCCGGGCCGCCCCAAGTCTTCCGCCCCGAAGGAAGTCCCCCGTGGGGGATGCCCTCCTCGGGGGGCATGGCGCGAAGCGACCGGGTTGGGGGTACTTTGCACAACGATTCGACAATCGAGGAGACGCGGATGATGGCCCCGAAGGACTTGCTGCTCGCGCTGGTCGTGATCCTGGCGTGGGGCGTGAACTTCGTCGTGATCAAGGTCGGCCTGCACGGGATGCCGCCGATGCTGCTCGGCGCGCTGCGCTTCACGCTCGCGGCCGTGCCCGCGGTGTTCTTCGTGCGCCGGCCGCAGATTCCGTGGCGCCTGCTGGTGCTGTACGGCGCGACGATCCAGCTCGGCCAGTTCGTGTTCCTGTTCACCGGCATGTACGTCGGCATGCCGGCCGGCCTCGCGTCGCTCGTGCTGCAGTCGCAGGCGTTCTTCACGCTGGTGTTCGCGATGCTGTTCCTCGGCGAGCAGCTGCGCGTGCAGAACCTGGTCGGGCTTGCGATCGCCGCGGGCGGGCTCGTCGTGATCGCGGCGCAGGGCGGCCGCGCGATGACGCTCGCGGGTTTCCTGCTGACGATCTGCTCGGCCGCGATGTGGGCGTTCGGCAACATCGTCACGAAGAAGGTCGGGAAAGCGAACCTCGTGTCGCTCGTCGTGTGGGCGAGCCTCGTGCCGCCCGTGCCGTTCTTCCTGCTGTCGCTGTGGTTCGAAGGGCCGCAGCGGATCGCGACCGCGCTCGCCGGGCTGAACGGCGCGTCGATCTTCGCGGTCGTCTATCTCGCGTTCGTCGCGACGCTGCTCGGCTACGGGCTGTGGAGCCGCCTGCTGTCGCGCTACCCGGCCGCGCAGGTCGCGCAGTTCTCGCTGCTGGTGCCGATCGTCGGGCTCGCGTCGTCCGCGCTGCTGCTCGACGAGCACCTGACGCGCGCCCAGCTGCTCGGCGCGGCGCTCGTGATGGGCGGGCTCGCGGTGAACGTGTTCGGCGGGAAACTGATGCGCCGCTTCGCGGCGTCGTGACGCGCCGGCACGCGCTGCGTGCCGGCGGTGGGGCGGGGGGGGGGGGCCGGGTACGGCCGTCAGGCCATCCGGTTCTTCGCGAGCGGCGGATTCGCGGCGAAATAACGCTTGATGCCGCGGAAGATCGCGTCGGCCATCTCGTCGCGATAGCTGTCGTCGTTGAGCCTGCGCTCTTCGTCCGGGTTGCTGATGAACGCGGTCTCGACGAGGATCGACGGAATGTCGGGCGCCTTCAGCACCGCGAACCCGGCCTGTTCGACCGAGCCCTTGTGCAGCTTGTTGATGCCGCCGACTTCCTTCAGCACGTAGTTGCCGTAGCGCATCGAATCGCGGATCTGCGCGGTCGTCGACATGTCGAACAGCGCGCGGCTCACGGCCGCGTCCTGCGTCTTGATGTTGATGCCGCCGATCAGGTCCGACGAGTTTTCCTTGTTCGCGAGCCAGCGCGCCGCGGCGCTCGACGCGCCGTGATCGGACAGCGCGAACACCGACGAGCCGCGCGCGGACGGCGTCGTGAACGCGTCCGCGTGGATCGACACGAAGAGATCGGCGCCCACGCGGCGCGCCTTCTGCACGCGCACGTTCAGCGGCACGAAGAAATCGGCGTCGCGCGTCATCATCGCGCGCATGTTCGGCGCGCCGTCGATCTTCGCGCGCAGCTTCTTCGCGATGTCGAGCGCGATGTGCTTCTCGTACGTGCCGCCGCCGCCGATCGCACCCGGATCCTCGCCGCCGTGGCCCGGATCGATCGCGACCGTCAGCAGGCGCACGGTGCCGCCCTTGCCGGATTTCGGCGCGGTGAACTTGTAGGTGTCGCCGTCGTCGTCGCTGTCGTCGCGGCGCGCGATGACGGGCGGCGGCTTGATGGCCGGCTTTGCGGGCGTCGCAGGCGTGCCGGCAGCCGGCGGCGTGTGCGGCGTGGCCGGCGTGTTCTGCGCGAAGCGCTGGAAGAACGCGTCGCTGTTGTCGTTGCCCGCGACGGGCGGCGTCGCCGGCCCGTTCAGCGCGCTCGGCGGCTGCATCTGCTGCGCGCGCGCCGTGTCGTTGAGCGCTTGTTCCTTGCGTTCCGTCTGCGCGATCAGGTCGGTCAGCGGATCGGGCGCGACGGCCGGATACAGGTCGAACACGAGCCGGTACTTGTAGGTGCCGACCGGCGGCAGCGTGAACACCTGCGGCTTCACCGAGCCTTTCAGGTCGAACACCATCCGCACGACGTGCGGCTGATACTGACCGACGCGTACCGACTGGATCTGCGGATCGTTCGGCGCGATCTTCGACACGAGGTCGCGCAGCGCCTGGTCGAGATCGAGGCCGTTCAGGTCGACGACGAGACGGTCGGGACCCTGCAGCAGTTGTTGGCTATTCTGCAGCGGCTGGTCGGATTCGATCGTGACGCGCGTGTAATCGCGCGCGGGCCATACGCGCACGCCGAGCACCGACGACGCGTGCGCGAGCCGCGGCGCGACGAGACCGAGCACCAGCGTCGATGCACCCGCGCGCAGGATCTGGCGGCGCCGCCAGTTGTGCGTCGCGGTGGCCGCCGATTCGATCGAGCGGAACGGTTTGATCAACATCTTTCGAGACATGCCTTTCCTGAAGCGCTGTACGCCCGGACGGTGAGGGCGCGGCCGTCGCCGTCCACGTCGAGCGAGAAAACCAGATCGGGCACGCCGAGCAGCGCGCCCGCCTGTTGCGGCCATTCGACGAGGCAGATCGCGCTGGAATTGAAATATTCGCGAAAGCCCGCGTCGGACCATTCGGCCGGATCGTTGAATCGATACAGATCGAAGTGATAGACCTCAAGTTCCCCATCGCTGCGTTCGAGCGCGTACGGCTCGACGAGCGTATAGGTCGGGCTGCGCACGCGTCCCTGGTGACCGAGGCCACGCAGGATCGCGCGCACGAGGCTCGTCTTGCCCGCGCCGAGATCGCCGACCAGCTGGATCTGCAGCCCGTCGAACGCGTGCGCGCGGGCGAGATCGAGGCGCGCCGCGTCGAGCGCGTGCGCGAAGCGGGTGCCGAAGGCCTCGGTCGCCGCTTCGTCGGCGAGCGCGATCACGCGCTCCGCGAACGGGGCAGGCAGCGTGGCGGCATGAGGCGTATGGGACGTGGCTGGCATTCTCGTAAAATAGTGCGATGAACCGATTACCGGAACTCGCCGCATCCGACAGGCCTTCGACTCAAGCCGAAGGCGCGGAGCCGTGCGCGCTCGACGATGCGGCCTTGACTGCGCTCGCCGCTCGCATCAGGGCGTGGGGGCGCGAATTGGGTTTCGGGGCGATCGGCATCAGCGATACCGATCTCTCGGATGCCGAAGCAGGCCTCGCCGCCTGGCTGGAAGCCGGATACCACGGCGAAATGGATTATATGGCGAAACATGGGACGAAACGCGCGCGGCCGGCCGAACTTGTGGCCGGTACGCGACGCGTGATTTCCGTGCGGCTCGCCTACCTGCCGGCCGAAACGCTCGCCGCCGGCGCGCCCGGCGATGTGCCCGGCGCGCTCGCGCCGCACGACTGGCGCGCACGCGAACGGGCGCGGCTCGACGATCCGCAGGCGGCCGTCGTGTCGATCTATGCGCGCGGCCGCGACTATCACAAGGTGCTGCGCAACCGGCTGCAGACGCTCGCGGAGCGCATCGAGCGCGAAATCGGCGCGTTCGGCTACCGCGTGTTCACCGATTCGGCGCCCGTGCTCGAGGTCGAGCTCGCGCAGAAGGCCGGCGTCGGCTGGCGCGGCAAGCACACGCTGCTGTTGCAGCGCGATGCGGGCTCGCTGTTCTTCCTCGGCGAGATCTACGTCGACCTTCCGCTGCCGACCGACGCGCACACGTCGCCCGATACCGCGCCCGAGACGCCGGGCGCGCATTGCGGCAGTTGCACGCGCTGTATCGACGCGTGTCCGACCGGCGCGATCGTCGAGCCGTACCGCGTCGATGCGCGCCGCTGCATCTCGTACCTGACGATCGAACTGAAAGGCAGCATCCCCGAGCCGCTGCGGCCGATGATCGGCAATCGCGTGTACGGCTGCGACGACTGCCAGCTCGTGTGCCCGTGGAACAAGTTCGCGCAGGCCGCGCCCGTGGCCGATTTCGACGTGCGGCACGGCCTCGACCGCGCGACGCTCGTCGAGCTGTTCGGGTGGGACGCGGAAACGTTCGATACGCGGATGCAGGGCAGCGCGATCCGGCGCATCGGCTACGAAAGCTGGCTGCGCAATCTCGCGGTCGGGCTCGGCAATGCGCTGCGCGCGAGCGCGGACCGGCTTGCGCCGCAGGCGCGCGACGCGATCGTCGCCGCGTTGCGCGCGCGGGCCGACGATCCGTCGCCGGTCGTGCGCGAGCATGTCGAATGGGCGCTGCGCGCCGCGTGAAGGCGGCGTAAAGTGTCGTCGGCGCGCGGCGGTGCCGCGCGCATCCATCGCTCAGGAGAGGGCAATGTTCAATGCAGTCATCGACGCGCCGTTCGGCAAGGTCGGCATCCGCACGGACGCCGCGGTGGTGCGCGAGATCGTCTATCTGCCCGAATCGGTGAAGTCGGTCGATCCGGATTCGCCGCTCGCGAAGCGCGCGGTCCAGCAGATCGAACGTTATTTCGAGCGTGCGTCGGCGCGCTTCGACCTGCCGCTCGCCGAAGTCGGCAGCGCGTTCCAGCATCGCGTGTGGGACGTGATCAGCGATATCCCGCCCGGCACGGTGCTGACCTACGGCCAGGTCGCGAAGCGGATCGGCAGCGCGCCGCGCGCGGTCGGCCAGGCGTGCGGCGCGAACTATTTCCCGCTCGTGATCCCGTGCCATCGCGTCGTCGCGGCGGGCGGCCTCGGTGGCTTTGCGAACCACGACGACAACGGTTATTACCAGAAGGTGAAGCGCTGGCTGCTGGCGCACGAGGGCGTGCCGTACTGATGAGCGAACCATTGATTTCCACCGAAGCGGACGGCGATGCCGCCGCGGCATCGCCCGCGCTGCTCGCGAGCCGCGCGTCGATCGATGTGTTCTGCGATGCGCTGTGGCTTGAGCACGGGCTCGCGCGCAACACGCTCGATGCATACCGGCGCGATCTGGTGCTGTTTTCCCAATGGCTGGCCGCGACGCACGACGCGCCGCTCGATTCGGCCGACGAGGCGATGGTGACGGGCTACATTGCCGCACGCAGCGACGGCAAGGCGACGTCGTCGAACCGACGGTTGTCCGTGTTCCGTCGCTATTACGGCTGGGCCGTGCGTGAGCATCGTGCGAGCGCGGACCCGACGCTGCGGATCACGTCCGCGAAACAGGCGGCCCGGTTCCCGTCAACACTGTCCGAGGCGCAGGTCGAGGCGCTGCTCGGTGCGCCCGACATCGGCACGTCGCTCGGCCTGCGCGATCGCACGATGCTCGAGCTGATGTATGCAAGCGGGCTGCGCGTGAGCGAGCTCGTGACGCTGAAGACCGTCGAGGTCGGCCTCAACGAGGGCGTCGTGCGCGTGATGGGCAAGGGTTCGAAGGAGCGGCTCGTGCCGTTCGGCGAAGTCGCGCACGGCTGGATCGAGCGCTACCTGCGCAATGCGCGGCCTGCGCTGCTCGGCGCGCGCGCGGCCGACGCGCTGTTCGTGACCGCGCGCGGCGACGGGATGACGCGCCAGCAGTTCTGGAACATCATCAAGCGCCACGCGCAGCAGGCCGACGTGCGCGCGCACCTGTCGCCGCACACGCTGCGGCATGCGTTCGCGACGCACCTGCTGAACCACGGCGCCGACCTGCGCGTCGTGCAACTGCTGCTCGGCCACAGCGACATCTCGACCACGCAGATCTACACGCACGTCGCGCGCGAGCGGCTGAAGACGCTGCACGCGCAGCACCATCCGCGCGGCTAGCGTTCGGGGCGCGCGAATCCAGCACGGCGCGTTCTTCGCTGCGCGCGCCGGCCGGCGTCAGGCCAGCTCGCGCAGCTTGTGCTTCAGCACCTTGCCGGTCGATGCGGCCGGCAATGCGTCGAGCACGCGGATGTGGGCAGGGCGTTTGTAAGGCGCCAACCGCTCCGCGCACCACGCGTGCAACGCCGCTTCGTCCGCCGCCGCACCCGGCACCAGTTCGACGAACGCGAGCACTTCCTCGTTGCCTTCGACCGCGCGGCCGATGACGGCTGCCTGCACGACGTCCGGATGCGCATTCAGCACCTGTTCGACTTCGACCGGATACACGTTGAAGCCGGACCGGATGATCAGTTCCTTGCTGCGGCCGGCGATCGTCACCGCGCCGTCGGCTTCCTGCCGCGCGAGATCGCCGGTGCTCAGCCAGCCGTCCGGCGACACGGCCGCGCGCGTGGCGTCCGCGTTACGGTAGTAGCCGAGCATCACGTTCGGCCCGCGCACGCGAATCTCGCCGACCTCGCCTTGCGGCACGTCGGTGCCGTCCGGCGCGACGATCCGCATGTCGACACCCGGAATCGGCACGCCGACCGAGCTGTCGGCACGCGGCGCGTCGAGCGGCGTCTGCGTGATCGTCGGGCTGCTTTCGGTCATCCCGTAGCCGTTGTGCAGCGGCACGCCGTACACGCGCTCGACGCGCGCCTTCAGGTTCGCATCGAGCGGCGAGCCGCCCGAATACGCGAAGCGCAGGCGCGGCGCGTGCCACGCGTGGCCGTGCGTGTGCAGGTGTTCGAGCAGCTTCGCGTGCATTGCGGGCACGCCCTGGAAGATCGTGACGCCTTCGTCGGCGAGCGCGATGCGCACGGCCTCCGGCGTAAAGCGCGGTGCGAGCCGTAGCGTCGCGCCCGCATACAGGCTGCCGAGGCAGACCGACGCGAGCCCGTACACGTGCGACACGGGCAGCACCGTGTAGACGACGTCGTCCGGCGACACGCGGCGCAGCGTGCTCGACGTCGCCGCGATGAACAGCAGGTTGCGGTGCGACAGCATCACGCCTTTCGGTGCGCCGGTCGTGCCGGTCGTGTAGATCAGCGCCGCGCATTGCGCGGCACCGTCGGCGGCCACCGGTTCGGCTGGTGCGCTCGCGTCGATGCGATACGACCATGCGCCGATGTCGACCGGTAGCGCGTCGGCGGGTGTCGCACCGAGCCGGGCCGCGTGGGCGCGCGCATCGGGCGACGCGTCCGTCGCGAACGCGATCAGCTTCGGACGCGCGTGTGCGGCGATCGCATCGAGTTCGCCGGCCGACAGCCGCGCGTTCGACACGAGCGCCCACGCGTCGACGCGGGCGACCGCGAACAGCAGCACGATCTGCGCGACGCAGTTTTCCGCGACGATCATCACGCGGTCGCCGCCTTGCACGCCGAGGCTCGCGAGCCGCTCAGCCGCCGCATCGACGGCCTGCGACAAGTCGCCGTACGACAGGCGGCGCGCGTCCTCGATCAGCGCCGGATGCGCGGGCGCCCGCGCGGCCCAGCGCGCGGGCACGTCGGCGATGCGGTCAGGCAGCGCGGCGAGCAGCGCATCGACGTCGAGCGACTCGGAAGAGCGGATGGGCGAGGGCATGGCGTCTCCAGAAAAGGGGCGGGCGGCGGCGTGACGATGTTCGCGAACGATCGTGCCATGACGGCGCACGCGCCACAATCGGCCAATCGGGCAATAGCGCTTCGCGATGTTCGCAATGATGATGGGCGGAATCGTCACGGCGATGCGGCTCGCCGCCCTGCGGAAAACGGGCCGCGAGTATACCGCCGGCGCGGGCACGCCATCGCGCGCGCCGGTCGTTCGCCATTAGAATGCCGCCATGAGCAAATCCAGACACGTGTCCGAAACCCCGGCGACCCAGCTATTGCGCCGCCACGGCGTCGCGTTCGGCGAGCATCCGTACGAATACGTCGAGCACGGCGGGACCGGCGAATCGGCGCGCCAGCTCGGCGTCGACGAGCACAGCGTCGTGAAGACGCTCGTGATGGAGGACGAACACGCGAAGCCGCTGATCGTGCTGATGCACGGCGACCGCACCGTGTCGACGAAGAACCTCGCGCGGCAGATCGGCGCGAAGCGCGTCGAGCCGTGCAAGCCCGAGGTCGCGAACCGCCACTCGGGTTATCTCGTCGGCGGCACGTCGCCGTTCGGCACGCGCAAGACGATGCCCGTCTACATCGAGGCGACGATCCTCGAATTGCCGACGATCTACCTGAACGGCGGCCGTCGCGGCTACCTCGTCAGCCTCGCGCCGGCGGTGCTCACGTCGCTGCTCGGCGCACAGCCCGTGCAGTGCGCGAGCGTCGACTGAGGGTTTCACCTTCGTGGCAGGCCGCGCTCGTTCGGTAGAATGGGCGCCGTTTCGGCTCGTCGCGCACGGCCGTCCCTTTACCGATACGTTGAAAGAAGAGTCCTCCGCATGCAGATCCTGCTCGCCGCCCTCGTTGCCTACCTGATCGGTTCGGTGTCGTTCGCCGTCGTCGTCAGCACCGCGATGGGCCTGGCCGACCCGCGTTCGTACGGGTCGAAGAATCCCGGCGCGACCAACGTGCTGCGCAGCGGCAACAAGAAAGCCGCGATCCTGACGCTCGTCGGCGACGCATTCAAGGGCTGGATTGCCGTGTGGCTCGCACGGCGCTTCGGCCTGCCCGACGTCGCGGTCGCATGGGTCGCGATCGCCGTGTTCCTCGGCCACCTGTATCCGGTGTTCTTCCGCTTCCAGGGCGGCAAGGGCGTCGCGACCGCGGCCGGCGTGCTGCTCGCCGTGCACCCGGTGCTCGGGCTCGCGACCGCGCTGACCTGGTTGATCGTCGCGTTCTTCTTCCGCTACTCGTCGCTCGCGGCGCTGGTGGCGGCGGTGTTCGCGCCGGTGTTCGACGTATTCCTGTTCGGCACGAGCCACAACCCGGTCGCATGGGCCGTGCTCGCGATGAGCGTGCTGCTCGTGTGGCGTCACCGCGGCAACATTTCGAAGCTGCTCGCAGGGCAGGAGAGCCGGATCGGCGACAAGAAGAAGGCGGCCGCGGACGGCGGCGCTCAGGACGGCGGAAAAGCCTGAGGAAGCGGCGCTTGCCGCGCGCCGGGCGCGCCGCGTGTGCGGGGCCCGGCGGAATGACGGGACGGATCGGCCGGCGATCAGTCGCGGAAGTTGTTGAAGTCGAGCGGCGTATCGGTCACGTCCTTGCGCAGCATCGCGATCACGCTCTGCAGGTCGTCGCGCTTCGTGCCCGCCACGCGCACCGCGTCGCCCTGGATGCTCGCCTGCACCTTGATCTTGCTGTCCTTCACGAGCCGCACGATCTTCTTCGCGAGATCGCCCGTCACGCCTTTCTTCACGGTGACGATCTGCTTGACCTTGTCGCCGCCGATCTTCTCGACCTTGCCGTAGTCGAGGAAGCGCACGTCGACGTTGCGCTTGGCCAGCTTGCCGATCAGCACGTCCTTGACCTGGCCGAGCTTGAAATCGTCGTCGGCGAACAGCGTCAGCTCGCGTTCCTTCTGCTCGACGCGCGCGTCGGAGCCCTTGAAGTCGAAGCGCGTCGAAATTTCCTTGTTCGACTGCTCGATGGCGTTCTTCACTTCGATCATGTTCGCTTCGGAAACGACGTCGAACGATGGCATGGCATTCTCCCTTGAGATGCGGGCACCCGGCTCGCGCGCGGGCACTCGCTATAATTGCGGACTGTTTGCCATTTTACCGATGCCCCTCCGTTTGCCCAAGGCCGGCCATGCGCCGCCCGGGTGGACGTGACCGCGAATGCCGATGCCTCCTGACGATTCCGCCCTGTCGCTGCTTCCCGACCATCCGCTCGCCGTGCACAACACGTTCGGCATCGACGCGAGCGCGCGCTTCGCCGCGCGCATCACGCATGCGTCGCAGTTCGAGGCGCTGCATCGCGACCCGCGCGTCGCGAACCTGCCGCAGCTCGTGCTCGGCGGCGGCAGCAATGTCGTGTTCACGCGCGATTTCGACGGCGTCGTGCTGCTCGACGAGATCGCGGGCCGCCGCGTCGTGCGCGAGGACGACGACGCGTGGTACGTCGAGGCCGGCGGCGGCGAGAACTGGCACGCGTTCGTCGCGTGGACGCTCGAGCACGGGATGCCTGGCCTCGAGAACCTCGCGCTGATCCCGGGCACCGTCGGCGCTGCGCCGATCCAGAACATCGGCGCGTACGGCCTCGAGATGAAGGTGTATTTCGATTCGCTGGTCGCCGTCGAGCTATCTACGGGGCGCAGCGAGCGCTTCGACGCCGCGCGCTGCGCGTTCGGCTATCGCGACAGCTTCTTCAAGCGGGAAGGGCGCGGCCGGTTCGCGATCGTGTCGGTGACGTTCCGGCTGCCCAGGCAATGGACGCCGCGGCTCGGCTACGCGGACGTCACGCGCGAGCTCGACGCGCGCGGCATCGCGCCCGATGCGGCGACGCCGCGCGACGTGTTCGACGCGGTCGTCGCGATCCGCCGCGCGAAGCTGCCCGATCCGCTCGTTCTCGGCAACGCGGGCAGTTTCTTCAAGAATCCGGTGATCGACGCCGCGCAGTTCGATGCGCTGCGCGCCCGCGCGCCCGATGTCGTGTCGTATCCGCAGCCGGACGGGCAGGTCAAGCTCGCGGCCGGCTGGCTGATCGACCGCTGCGGCTGGAAGGGGCGCGCGCTGGGCGCGGCGGCCGTGCACGACCGCCAGGCGCTCGTGCTCGTCAATCGCGGCGGCGCGACGGGCGCCGACGTGCTCGCGCTGGCACGGGCGATCCAGGCCGACGTGCGCGAGCAATTCGGCGTCGAGCTCGAGGCCGAACCGGTCTGCCTGTAGCGCGGGTCCGCGCCGGTTTTCACGTACCCAAACAAAAAGCGCCGATCGTCGATCGGCGCTTTTTTTTGTCTGCTGTGCTGGATTCCGGCGGCGCGTCAGTGCTTGAGGCGGCCGAGCAGCAGGAACTCCATCAGCGCTTTCTGCACGTGCAGGCGGTTTTCCGCCTCGTCCCAGACGACGCTCTGCGGGCCGTCGATCACGCCGGCCGTGACTTCCTCGCCGCGGTGCGCGGGCAGGCAGTGCATGAACAGCGCGTCCGGGTTCGCGTGCCCCATCATTTCCTCGTCGACGCACCAGTCGGCGAACGCCTTCATCCGCGCTTCGTTCTCGGCTTCGAAACCCATGCTCGTCCATACGTCGGTCGTCACGAGATCGGCGCCCTTGCACGCTTCGTTCGGATCGTCGAACACCTCGTAGAACGGCGCGCTGTCGGGCGACACGAGCTTCATGTCGAGCGCATAACCCGGCGGCGTCGACAGGCGCAGCTTGAAGCCGAGGATCTGCGCGGCTTCGATCCACGTGTAGAGCATGTTGTTCGCATCGCCGACCCACGCGACGGTCTTGCCGGCGATCGGGCCGCGGTGCTCGTAGTACGTGAAGATGTCGGCGAGCACCTGGCAAGGGTGATATTCGTTCGTCAGGCCGTTGATCACCGGCACGCGGGAGTTTTCCGCGAAGCGCTGGATGACCTCCTGCTCGAACGTGCGGATCATGATGATGTCGACCATCCGCGAGATGACCTGCGCGGAATCCTCGACGGGCTCGCCGCGGCCGAGCTGCGTGTCGCGCGTGCTCATGAAGACGGCGTGGCCGCCGAGCTGGAAGATCCCGGCCTCGAACGACAGGCGCGTGCGCGTCGAGCTCTTCTCGAAGATCATCGCGAGCGTGCGGTCGTGCAGCGGGTGATAGGTCTCGTAGTTCTTGAACTTGCGCTTCAGGATACCCGTGCGTTCGAGCACGTACTCGTAGTCTTCCAGCGAGAAATCCTTGAACTGCAGGTAGTGACGAATGGTTTTGGCGGTCATGAAGCGAAATACGGCGGGTTTCACCCGGCAGCGAGGCCGGACGGCGCCGCCGTCGGGTGTGGATAACTCAAAGCAGCATAAAGGATTTTCTGTGCTTTGACGAGCCGCGAAGAGAAGCGGGGCACGATCGCGGCGCGCGGCCGGCGGTACGGGAAGGGGGCGTCGGGACGACGCGCGATGGCGCGCTGCGGTATAATCGAAAAGTTTTCTCCAGCCCGGCAGGCAAGCCTCCTCGCGCTCTGCCGGACACAAGCTGTGCGCTGCACAAATCCGGTGCGGCACACCGGCAGCGCGCATCGACGTCCAGTTTTCGGGATATCGGAATGCTTGTGCCGCCGTCCATTCCAGCTTTGTGTTCGCGTATCCAGGCGCCGTCGCCTGGGCATCGCCGGGCCGTCACTTGGGTAACCACATGGCTGAAACCCCTCCGACCGAATTCTTCATCCAGGGCATTACGAAAGACGGGAAAAAATTTCGCCCGAGCGACTGGTCGGAACGTCTGGCCGGCGTGATGGCCTGCTTCGGGCCGGGGGCGAGCGGGCCGAATGCGCGTCTCAAGTATTCGCTGTACGTGCGCCCGACGATGCTCGGCGACCTGAAATGCGTGATCCTCGATTCGCGGCTGCGCGACATCGAACCGATGGCTTTCGATTTCGTGCTGAATTTCGCGAAGGACAATAACCTCGTCGTCACCGAGGCGTGCGAGCTGCCGGACTACGGCGCGAAGAAATGATGTTGACGGGCGAGGGCGCCTGGTGCGCCCGCCCTGACTGTCGTCGGTCGACGCGATCGCCGGACGACAGGCAACAAAAAAGCCCGCCTAAGCGGGCTTTTTTGCGATCGCAGGAAACAGGAACGCCCGCGTGAGCGGGCGCACCGGATTTACGCTGCTGCCTGCAGGCCCTTGACGGCTGCGGCGAGGCGGCTCTTGCTGCGAGCGGCCTTGTTCTTGTGAACGATCTTCTTGTCGGCGATCGTGTCGATCGTCTTCACGGCAGCCTTGAACAGCTCGGCAGCCTTTGCCTGGTCGCCGGCTTCAACAGCCTTGCGAACCGACTTGATCGCGGTACGGAATTTCGAGCGCAGCGCCGAGTTGTGCGAGTTTGCCTTCGCGGCCTGGCGGGCGCGCTTGCGTGCTTGTGCGGAGTTAGCCATGACGGTTCCTTATCCTGTCCTGTTTCCAGAGCTTGGAGCCTGACGGCCAAGCGCTGCTTTTCGATCCGTCCCCTGAGAACGATTGCCCAGGGGCGCATAAAAAAACGGTGATTTTAACCGAGGCCGGGACATGAAAACGGCAGTTGCCGTGCATGTACGAGCCCAGAAACGGGCGATTATAGCAACAAAATCAAGCGAGTGACAAGTTCGACGTGACGCGCGCCGGGTGGGGCGCCGGCGGCGTGCGTGCTTTTCGGCATCGGGCGGTGGCCCGGCCACGCAACGTCCGTATAATAAGCGCCCCATGAATCTATTCCGAGCCCTGCTGACGGTCAGCGGCTTCACGCTGCTGTCGCGCGTGACCGGACTGGCCCGCGAGACGCTGATCGCCCGTGCGTTCGGCGCCAGTCAATACACCGACGCGTTCTACGTCGCCTTCCGTATCCCGAACCTGTTGCGCCGCCTTTCCGCGGAAGGGGCGTTCTCGCAGGCGTTCGTGCCGATCCTCGCCGAGTTCAAGAACCAGCAGGGGCACGACGCGACGAAGGCGCTCGTCGATGCGATGTCGACCGTGCTTGCATGGGCGCTTGCCGCGCTGTCGGTCCTCGGGATCGCCGGCGCGTCGTGGGTCGTGTTCGCGGTCGCGTCCGGCCTGCACACCGACGGCCAGGCGTTCCCGCTCGCGGTCACGATGACGCAGATCATGTTCCCGTACATCGTGTTCATCTCGCTGACGACGCTCGCGTCCGGCGTGCTGAATACGTACAAGAGCTTCTCGCTGCCCGCGTTCGCGCCGGTGCTGCTCAACGTCGCGTTCATCGCCGCGGCCGTGTTTGTCGCGCCGCACCTGAAGGTGCCGGTGTTCGCGCTCGCGTGGGCCGTCATCGTGGGCGGCGTGCTGCAGTTCCTCGTGCAGCTGCCGGGCCTGAAGAAGATCGACATGGTGCCGCTGATCGGCCTCAATCCGCTGCGCGCGCTGCGGCACCCCGGCGTGAAGCGCGTGCTCGCGAAGATGGTGCCCGCGACGTTCGCGGTGTCGGTCGCGCAGCTGTCGCTGATCATCAACACCAACATCGCGTCGCGGCTCGGGCAGGGCGCCGTGTCGTGGATCAACTATGCCGATCGTCTGATGGAATTCCCGACGGCGCTGCTCGGCGTCGCGCTCGGCACGATCCTGCTGCCGAGCCTGTCGAAGGCGCACGTCGACGCCGATTCGACCGAATATTCGGCGCTGCTCGACTGGGGGCTGCGCGTCACGTTCCTGCTCGCGGCGCCGAGCGCGCTCGCGCTGTTCTTCTTCGCGACGCCGCTCACCGCGACGCTCTTCAACTACGGCAAGTTCGACGCGCATACCGTCACGATGGTCGCGCGTGCGCTCGCGACCTACGGGATCGGCCTCGTCGGCATCATCCTGATCAAGATCCTCGCACCGGGCTTCTATGCGAAGCAGGACATCAAGACGCCCGTGAAGATCGCGATCGGCGTGCTGATCGTCACGCAGATCTCGAACTACGTGTTCGTGCCGCTGATCGGCCATGCGGGCCTCACGCTGAGCATCGGCGTCGGCGCGTGCCTGAACTCGCTGCTGCTGTTCCTCGGGCTGCGCAAGCGCGGCATCTACCAGCCGTCGTCGGGCTGGCCGCGCTTCTTCATGCAGCTCGTCGGCGCGACGCTCGTGCTCGCGGGCGTGATGCACTGGTTCTCGATCAGCTTCGACTGGACCGGGATGCGCACGCAGCCGCTCGATCGCATTGCGCTGATGGCCGCGTGCCTCGTGCTGTTCGCTGCACTATATTTCGGTATGTTGTGGGTGATGGGCTTCAAATACGCTTACTTCAGAAGGCGCGCCAAGTGACGACCGCAATGACCCGCGTCCTCGACTACTTCAGCACACTCGTGGCGGACGACGACAGCCTGCCCGTCACGGAGACCGCGCTGTCGCTGGCGCAGGACGCGTATCCCGACCTCGACCTGCAGGGCACGCTGGCCGAACTCGACATGCTGGCGGCGCGGCTGAGCCGGCGGCTCGCCGACGATGCTGACCTGAAAGGCCGCGTCGCCGCGCTGAACGACTTCTTTTTCCGTGAGCTCGGCTTCGCGTGCAATCAAAACGATTACTACGACCCCGATAACAGCCACCTGAACGCCGTACTGAAACGGCGGCGCGGGATCCCGATCTCGCTGTCGGTGCTGTACCTGGAGCTCGCCGAGCAGGTCGGCGTGCCGGCGCGCGGCGTATCGTTCCCCGGCCATTTCCTGCTGCGCGTCACGCTGCCGGACGGCGACCTGATCATCGATCCGACCAACGGCCATTCGCTGTCCGAAGCCGAGATGGTCGAGATGCTCGAGCCGTACGTCGCGCGCGCGGCCGGCGCGGTCGACAGCGCATTGCGCGCGCTGCTGCAGCCCGCGACGAGCCGCGAGATCATCGCGCGGATGCTGCGCAACCTGAAGACGATCTATCTGCAGACGGAACGCTGGCAGCGGCTGCTTGCGGTGCAGCAGCGGCTCGTGATCCTGTTGCCCGAGCAGCTCGACGAGGTGCGCGACCGCGGTTTCGCGTATGCGCGGCTCGACTACCTGCGTCCCGCGCTCGAGGATCTCGAGCAATATCTCGGCGAACGGCCGGAGGCGGACGATGCGACCGTCGTCGAGTCGCAGGTGACCGAATTGCGGCAGCGGATGCAGCGCGACGGCGAGGACTGAGCCACCGCGCGACTGCCGGAACCCGGAATGAAGAACGCCCGCATCGCGGGCGTTTTGCATGCGCGCCTACTTCGGCTGCATCCGGATCGCGCCGTCGAGGCGGATCACTTCGCCGTTGAGCATCGGATTCTCGACGATCTGGCGCACCAGCATCGCGTATTCGTCCGGTTTGCCGAGCCGCGGCGGGAACGGCACCATCGCGCCGAGCGCGTCCTGCACGTCCTGCGGCATGCCGAGCAGCATCGGCGTCTCGAACAGGCCGGGCGCGATCGTCATCACGCGGATGCCGTGGCGCGCCAGGTCGCGCGCGATCGGCAGCGTCATGCCCGCGACGCCGGCTTTCGAGGCCGCATACGCGGCCTGGCCGATCTGTCCGTCGAATGCGGCGACCGACGCGGTGCTGACGATCACGCCGCGCTCGCCTTCCGCGGTCGGTGCGGTTGCGGCCATCGCGGCCGCCGCGAGCCGGATCATGTTGAACGTGCCGACGAGGTTCACGTTGATCGTCTTCGCAAATACGTCGAGCGGATGCGCGCCGTCCTTGCCGACGGTCTTCGCGGCGGGCGCGATGCCCGCGCAGTTCACGAGGCCGCGCAGCGTGCCTGCGCGCGTCGCCGCGTCGACGGCCGCCTGCGCGTCGGTTTCGCTCGACACGTCGCATCGTACGAATACGCCGCCCAGCTCGGTCGCGAGCGCGACGCCCGCCGCCTCGTTCAGGTCGGCGAGCACGACCTTGCCGCCTGCCTGCGCGAGCATCCGCGCCGTTCCGGCGCCGAGGCCCGATGCGCCGCCCGTGATCAGAAAGACGTTGCCGCGAATCTCCATGACTGTCTCCTTTGTCGACCGCCCTTGGCGCTTTAGTGCTTGGGGAAGTCCCATGCAAAGTGGTGGCGCTGTCCGATGCCAAGCGATCGGTTGAGAAGCCGGTGTGCCGGTTGGCGGCACGCATGCATCCAACCGATTGTACGGGGCGCGGTCGTGTGGCGGCGAGACAAGCACGATCGTGCTTGTCTCGGCCAGGCGAAAAAAAACCGCCCGGAAAGGGCGGCTTGCGGTGCGCGACGTGCTGCTTACTTCAGAGCGTCGAACGCGCGCTCGCGGATTTCCTCGACGCTGCCGAGGCCAGAGATCTTGCGATACTGCGGCGCCTTCAGGCCGTTTTCCTCGCCGCGCTGTGCCCAGTCGCCGTAATACTTGATCAGCGGCTTGGTCTGCGCTTCGTACACTTCGAGACGTTTCTTGACAGTTTCTTCCTTGTCGTCGTCGCGCTGGATCAGCGGTTCGCCCGTCACGTCGTCGTGGCCCTCGACCTTCGGCGGGTTGAACTTGACGTGGTACGTGCGACCCGATGCCGGGTGCGTGCGGCGGCCGCTCATGCGCTCGATGATTTCCGAGAACGGCACGTCGATTTCGAGTACGTAGTCGATCGCGACACCGGCGTCCTTCATCGCGTCGGCCTGCGCGATCGTGCGCGGGAAGCCGTCGAACAGATAGCCGTTCGCGCAATCGGATTCCTTCAGGCGCTCCTTGACGAGGCCGATGATCAGGTCGTCCGTCACAAGCTTGCCTTCATCCATGAAGCGCTTCGCCTCGACGCCGAGTGGCGTGCCGGCCTTCACGGCCGCGCGCAGCATGTCGCCCGTCGAGATTTGCGGGATGCCGAACTTTTCCTTGATGAAGTTTGCCTGGGTGCCCTTTCCCGCGCCGGGCGCGCCCAACAGGATCAAACGCATGGTGATATCTCCAGTATGTAGATTCGTGTGGCGAGACGCAAAGGCGCCGGCGACTGCGTGCGCGGGGCTTGCCTGGCGCGTGGCGGACCGGTCTGATGCGGCGCGTCGGCTTCGGCGACGCGCGGCTGCCGGCAAGGCCGCGGGCGGGGTCAAGCGAGGACGCGCTGGTCGCGGACGGCTCGCACAATCGCCTGATTATGCCACGGGTTATTTTGAACCCGGCTGAAAAAGGGCCTGCACGCGCGCGAGATCGGCCGGCGTGTCGATTCCGGTTTCGGGCGCGGACTCGGTGATCAGCACTGCGATGCGCTCGCCGTGCCACAGCGCGCGCAGCTGTTCGAGCTGCTCGGCCTGTTCGATCGGCGCCTGCGCGAGCGTCGGATACGTGCGCAGGAAACGCGCACGATATGCATAGAGGCCGATGTGCCGGTAGACCGGAAATGCAGGGGCCGGCATTGCCCCGACGTCGGGCCAGTGCGGCTGGTATGCGTCGCGGCTCCACGGAATCGGCGCGCGCGAGAAGTACAGCGCGACGCTCTGCACGTCGAGCGCGACCTTCACGACGTTCGGGTTGAACACGTCGGCCGCGTCGTGGATCGGGTGGGCCGCGGTCGCGATCGCGCAGGCCGGATGCGCGGCCAGGTGCGACGCTACGTCGCGCACGAGCACCGGGTCGATCAGCGGCTCGTCGCCCTGCACGTTGACGACGACGGTGTCGTCGCTCCACCCGAACGTCGCCGCGACTTCCGCGAGCCGGTCGGTGCCGGACGGATGGTCGGCACGCGTCAGCACCGCCTCGAAGCCGTGATCGCGCGCCGCATCGAGCACGCTCTGCGCGTCGGATGCGACGAGCACCTGCTGCGCGCCCGCTTCGCGCGCGCGCTCGGCGACGCGCACGACCATCGGCTTGCCGCCGAGGTCGGCGAGCGGCTTGTTCGGGAGGCGCGTCGACGCGAGCCGGGCGGGAATGACGGCGATGAAGGGTTGCGGGTGAGTCATCGGGGGGAACGGTGAGAAGGACGGGGCGGGTGGCGCGTCCGGAGCCGGTCGCCCGGCGGGGTTCGGCGCCCCGGCCGGGGCCGGGGCGCCTTCAAGCGATTGCGCCGGTCGAGCGGCCTGACGGTTTATCGGCCGGCCGGGTCGACTGGCGTGCCTTCGACGGTCTGGCGCGCTTCGTCGACGAGCATCACGGGGATGCCGTCGCGGATCGGGTAGGCGAGCTTGTCCGCGTTGCAGATCAGCTCCTGCGCGGCGCGGTCATAGTGGAGCGGGCCTTTGCAGATAGGGCACACAAGGATTTCAAGCAGGCGAGCGTCCACGGAGTTTCTCCACAACGAGGGCAATGAGGCGAGGGTCGAGCGCGGCTTCGACAGGGACGACCCAGAGTCGAGCGTCGCGCCAGGAAGCGCCCAATTTTACTGCATCCTTCTCGGTGATCAGGATCGCGTCAACGGCGTCGTCGACGAACGGATTGTCGGCGAACGCGTAGTGGTCGGGCAGCGCGCGCGTCGCCGGCGCGAGACCGGCCGCGCGCAGCGTCGCGAAGAAGCGTTCCGGCGCGCCGATGCCGGCCGCGGCGAGCACGCGCTCGTGCGCGAACTGCGACAGCGGGCGGCGCAATGCGGGCTGGTCGAGGTGCCATGCGGCGCCCGGCGTGAGCGCGAGCGCGTAGGTGTCGGGCCACGGCGGCAGCGTGCCGCTGTACGGGTCGTTGACGAGCGTGGCGTCGCGGTGCCGCGACAGCGGCTCGCGCAGCGGGCCGGCCGGCAGCAGGAAGCCGTTGCCGCCGAGCCGGTGGTCGAACACGACGAGCTCGACCGTGCGCGCGAGGCGGTAGTGCTGCAGGCCGTCGTCGCTGACGATCACGTCGACGTCCGGATGCGCGGCGCGCAGCGCCTGCGCGGCCGCGACGCGGTCGGGGCACACCCAGACGGGCGCGCCGGTGCGGCGCGCGATCAGCAGCGGCTCGTCGCCGGCCGCGCTCGCGTGCGACGCGGGCGTGACGGCGGTCGGCGCTTTCACGTTCGCGCCGTAGCCGCGCGACACGACGCCGGGCGTGAAGCCGGCCGCGCGCAACGCATCGACGAGCGCGATCACGGTCGGCGTCTTGCCGGTGCCGCCGACGGTCACGTTGCCGACCACGACGACGGGCACGCCGACGTCGACCGGTTTCTTCCAGCCCTGCGCATAAGCGGTGCGCCGCAGCGCCGCGCACAGGCCGAACACGCAGGCGAACGGCGTGAGCGCCCACGCGAGCGCGCCGCGCCGCTGCCATTCGCGTGTCAGGCGTGCTTCGAGCCGGGCGAGCGGGCCGCCGGGCGCGCTCATCGGGCCGGGCGCGGCGCGTCGTGCGCCGCGGCGTGGGACGGATTCGTCAAGGCGGATTCTCCGTTGGGCGGCGCGTGCCGCGGGGTCTGCGGAAGGCGGCACTCTAGCGCGCCGCATGCGGACGCGGCAAGCGCGACCGGCCGACGCGGCCCGCGGGGCCGGATCGCGCCCGGCTGTGGATAACTCTGTGAAGAACTCCCCGGTCGATGGCCTCAAACGCCCGCCGGGTGGGCGTCGAATCGGATGGGAATCATTTCGAAAGGTTTAAAAATATATAAAAATCAATGTGTTATATCGAATTGTCTGGGTTTTCCCGCGGTTTTTTAGCGTTTTACGCGGACGATTGCCAAAGTGTGGACACCTTCCGCGTGTCGCGCCGCATGCGGCTGGTGCTGGACGCCGTGCGCGTGTCGGACTATCGTGTCGCGGCCAGCATTCATCCGACCATCCATGCCTTCCGACTCCCCTTTTGCCGCACCCGGCGCGACCCGCGGCGGCGACGAAGTGATTCCCGTTTCGGCGCTCAATCGCGCGATTTCGACGATGCTCGAGCGCTCGTTTCCGCTGCTGTGGATTTCGGGCGAAGTATCGAATTTCACGCGCGCCGCGAGCGGCCACTGGTATTTCTCGATCAAGGACCAGCAGGCGCAGATGCGTTGCGTGATGTTCCGCGGCCGCGCCCAATACGCGGAATTCACGCCGCGCGAAGGCGACCGGATCGAGGTGCGCGCGGTCGTCACGATGTACGAGCCGCGCGGCGAAGTGCAGCTCAACGTCGAGGCCGTGCGGCGCACCGGGCAGGGGCGCCTGTACGAGGCGTTCCTGCGGCTGAAGGCGCAGCTCGAAGGCGAAGGGCTTTTCGCGCCCGAGCGCAAGCGGTCCTTGCCGGCCCACCCGCGCGCGATCGGCATCGTCACGTCGCTGCAGGCCGCCGCGCTGCGCGACGTGCTGACCACGCTTGCGCGCCGTGCGCCGCACATTCCGGTGATCGTCTATCCGGCGCCCGTGCAGGGTGCCGGTTCCGCCGAAAAGCTCGTCGCGGCCGTCGAGGCCGCGAATGCGCGCCGCGAGGTCGACGTGCTGCTGGTCTGCCGCGGCGGCGGCTCGATCGAGGATCTATGGTCGTTCAACGACGAAGCGCTGGCGCGCGCGATCGCGGCGAGCGAGCTGCCGGTCGTCAGTGGCGTCGGGCACGAAACCGATTTCACGATCGCGGACTTCGCCGCCGACGTGCGCGCACCGACGCCGACCGGCGCGGCCGAACTCGCGAGCCCGCAGCGCGCGCTGCTGCTGCGCGAGGTCGGCGAGCGCCAGCGTGCGCTCGCGCGCGGCATGGAACGCCGGCTCGAACAGCGCGCGCAGCAGCTCGACTGGCTCGCGCGCCGGCTCGTGAGCCCCGCCGAGCGGCTGCAGCGGCAGCGCACGCACGTCGAGCAGCTCGCGGTGCGGCTCGCGTCGGCGGCGTCGCGGCCGGTGCGCGACGCACGCGCGCGCTTCGCGCTCGCGCAATTGCGCTGGCAGCGCGCGCGGCCCGATCCGTCACAGGCGCGCCAGGCACTCGCGGGGCTGTCGCAACGTCTCGTGCTCGCATTGCAGCGCCGTCACGAGCGCGACACGGCGCGCGTGTCAGCCTGTGCGGCGCGGCTCGAGGTGCTGAGCCCGAAGCGTACGCTCGAGCGCGGCTATGCGGCGCTCATCGATGCGCAAACGGGTCGCGCGGTGCGCGCGCCGAGCGCGCTGAAGCCGCAGCGGCGCCTGACCGTGCATCTCGCCGAAGGCTCGGCCGACGTGTCGCTCGCCGACGTGCAGCCGCGGTTGACCGATACGATCTGACGTAACCGGCGCAAGCGAAACAAGGGTCCCGTAACGGACGCGTCCTACACGGGAACGGATACTGCGCACCGCCGGTTCGTCCTGCCGGACGTTGCGCAAACAGCGCTTTTCCGCATACCGCGGATAAATGGCCCGTGAGTTTGCGGGGTTATTCGTCCTCGCCTACAATCGGACGCTCGGCAGCATTCAACACAAGCCCCCCTACATACTCAACGAAGGAATCGCCATGGCTCATACGCTCCCGCCGCTCCCGTACGCTGAAGACGCACTCGCGCCGACCATCTCGCTCGAGACGATCCAGTACCACTACGGCAAGCATCATCAGGCTTATGTGACGAACCTGAACAATCTGATCCCGGGCACGGAATTCGAAAACCTGTCGCTGGAAGAGATCGTGAAGAAGTCGTCGGGCGGCATCTTCAACAACGCCGCGCAAATCTGGAACCACACGTTCTTCTGGAACAGCCTGTCGCCGAACGGCGGCGGCGCACCGACGGGCGCGCTGGGCGACGCGATCAACGCGAAGTGGGGTTCGTACGACGCATTCAAGGAAGCGTTCACGAAGGCTGCAGTCGGCACGTTCGGTTCGGGCTGGGCATGGCTCGTGAAGAAGGCTGACGGTTCGCTCGACATCGTGTCGACGAGCAACGCAGCCACGCCGCTGACGACCGCCGACAAGGCACTGCTGACGATCGACGTGTGGGAACACGCGTACTACATCGACTACCGCAACGCACGTCCGAAGTTCGTCGAAGCGTTCTGGAACATCGTGAACTGGGACTTCGCAGCGAAGAACTTCGCGTAAGGTCCGGCGCCTGCGCGCCGCTGCGGCGCGCGGCACCCACGAAAAAGCCCTCGTAACGAGGGCTTTTTTTGTTGTGGGCCGGCAGGGTCGTGCCGCGTTTTCGGATCAGCCGACCATGCCGAGCACCCAACCGAGCGCCGCGCTCGCGATCACGACGGCCCATGGCGGCACGCGCCAGAACACCAGCGCGACGAATGCGACGAGCGCGGCGGCCAGGTCGCGCGGCGCCGCGATCGTGTCGGTCCAGACGGGGTGATAGAGTGCGGCGAGCAGCAGCCCGACGACGGCCGCGTTCACGCCCGCGAGCGCGGCCTGCATGCGCGTGCTGCGGCGCAGGCGCTCCCAGAACGGCGCGGTGCCGGCAACGAGCAGGAACGACGGCGCGAAGATCGACACGAGCGCGATCGTGCCGCCGAGCCAGCCGTTCGGCGCGTCGCGCAGCGAAGCGCCGAGGAATGCCGCGAACGTGAACAACGGCCCCGGCACGGCCTGCGCGAGCCCGTAGCCGGCGAGGAACGCCGAATCGCCGACCCAGCCGGGCGCGACCACGGCCGCCTGCAGCAGCGGCAGCACCACGTGCCCGCCGCCGAACACGAGCGCGCCCGTGCGGAAGAACGCATCGACGACGGCCAGCGTATCGGATCGGAGCACGCGGGCCGCGAACGGCAGCGCGACGAGCAGCGTCGCGAACAGCGCGAGCCACAGCACGCCCGCGCGGTGCGATACGTGCAGCGGCAACGGCTCGTGGGCATCGCGCGCCGGCTGCGGCAGCAGGGCGAGGCCGGCGGCACCGGCCGCGACGATCACCGCAATCTGCGTCCATGCGGCCGGCGCGAGCAGCGCGACGCACGCGGCCGCGGCCATCAGCGTGACGCGGCGCGCATCCGGGCACAGCGTGCGCGCCATGCCCCAGACGGCTTGCGCGATCACCGCGACCGACACGATACGAAGCCCGTGCAGCGCACCGGCTTCGATCGGTGCGCCCGTCGCGTGAACGCCGAGCGCGAACAGCATCATCAGCAGCGCGGACGGCACCGTGAAGCCGAGCCAGGCGGCGAACATCCCGGCATAGCCGGCGCGCGCGAGGCCGATCGCCATCCCGACCTGGCTGCTCGCGGGCCCCGGCAGGAACTGGCACAGCCCGACGAGATCCGCATACGTGCGCTCGGTGAGCCAGCCGCGCCGCGTGACGAATTCGGCGCGGAAGTAGCCGAGATGCGCGACCGGGCCGCCGAACGACGTGAGGCCGAGCCGCAGGAACGCGACGAATACGGGCCATGGATGGCGGGAGGGGGCGGAGGCGGTCGATGTGTTCAAGACGGGGCGCGGGATGGGCGGAGCGAGCCGACACGATAGCGCAACGCGGCGACGGCGGGGTGTCGCGTGGCGGTCGTTGCGCGACGTTCAGTGCGTACTGTCGCCCAACCCGCTCGCGCGGCGCAGCGCGTCGATGTCGACGAGCTCGATCTCGCCGACATGCAGCCGCACGACACCGTCGGCCTGCAGCGCCTTCAGCAACTGGTTGGTGGTCTGCCGCGTCAGCGACAGCATCGACGCGAGCGTTTCCTGCGACAGCCGCACGCGCGTGCGCCCGGCGCTGATGCCGCCGTAGCCTTCGGCGATCATCAGCAGGCGCGCGGCGAGCCGTTGCGCGGCAGGCATCACGCTCATCGATTCGACGGTGAGGAAGCTCAGGCGCAGCTTTTGCGCCATCAGCAGCGCGAACTGCCGCCAGTATTGCGGTGTCGCGTCGAGCATCGCGAGCAGCGCGGCCTGCGGCACGTGCAGCAGCAGCGCGTCGTCGAGCGCGATCGCGTCGTGCGTGCGCGGCTGGCCGTCGAACAGCGCGATTTCGCCGAACCACGTGACGGGCTCGGCGACCGTCAGCAGCGCTTCCTTGCCCTGCGGGTCGACCGCACCTATCGTGAGTGAACCGGCCAGTACCGCGTACAGCCCGCACGGCGGGGCGCCGCGCCGGAACAGCGTGTGGCCGGCCGGCAGGCGGCGCAGCGCCGCATGGGCGAGCAGGTCCGCGCGCATCGCGGGCGGCAGCGCGGCGAACCACGGGTTCGCTTCGATCTGCGGCAGGTAGGGGGCGAGCGACGAGGGCATGGGCACGCGATGTCGGGTAGCTGACAGAGGTTCTCGGGCGTGACGCGCATCATAGCGCTCAACGACCGGCCAGGAGACGCGATGAAGACGCTCGAAGACCATCTTTCCCAGTATGCGGCCTACCATCGCGACGCGCGCAACATCGCGACGCATCTGGTCGGCATTCCGATGATCGTGTTCGCGGTCGAGGTGCTGCTGTCGCGGCCGGCGATGGCGATGCTGGCCGGCGTCGCGCTGTCGCCGGCGCTGCTGCTCGCCGTCGCGTTCGCGGTGTTCTACCTGCGTCTGGACCTGCGGTTCGGGATCGTGATGACGGTGTTGTTCGCGCTCGGCCTGTGGGCCGCGCAGGCGCTCGCGCTGCTGCCGACCGCGCAATGGCTCGGCATCGGCATCGGCGCGTTCGTCGTCGGCTGGATCGTGCAGTTCGTCGGGCACTGGTTCGAAGGGCGCAAGCCCGCATTCGTCGACGATCTGGTCGGCCTGATGGTCGGGCCGTTGTTCGTCGTCGCCGAAGTCGCGTTCTTCGCGGGGCTGCGCGGCGACGTACGTCGCGAAGTCGAGCGGCGGGCCGGGCCCACGCACGGCGGCGCGCACTCGCATGTCTGACTCGAGCCGCACGCGGGCGAAGTGCGAGCCGCGCAGGCCGGCTTGGCGCCATCGTTGCGTGGGCCGTGCGCGACGCCACAGGCGGGGCGCAACGGCTAAGATGCGGGATGCGTCATACGACGCCTATGCGGAGCAATCGCCATGGTGGATCGCCCGACTCTCGACGCCTACGACGCCCATGCCGCGCAATATGCGCAGGACTGGCTCGACCAGGCCGCCCCCGACGACATGTACGCGCTGCTCGAACAGCATTTCTCGCCCGGGCCGACCGCCGACGTCGGTTGCGGAGCAGGGCGCGACACGGCCTGGCTCGCTTCGCGCGGCTTCGACGTGCGCGGCTACGACGCGAGCGCCGCGCTGCTCGACGAGGCGCGGCGGCGCCACCCCGACCTGACCTTTGAATTGACCGCACTGCCGGCGCTGGCCGGCGTGCCATCGGGCGCGTTTCGCAACGTGCTGTGCGAGACGGTCGTCATGCACCTCGAACAGGCGGACGCGGCGGCCGCCGCCGCGCGGCTGGCCGATCTCCTGATGCCGGGCGGCACGTTGTACCTGAGCTGGCGGGTGGCCGGAAACGGTGCGCTGCGCGACGAGCGCGGCCGCCTCTATACGCCGCTCGACTCCGCGCGGATGCATGCGGCGCTCGGCGCCGGCATGCACGTGATCGACGAGCACGAGGTCGTCAGCGCGTCGTCCGGCAAGCGCGTGCACCGGCTGATCGTGCGCAAGGCGGCCGCCGCGTGAAGGCGGCACGCCGTCGCGTTCACTCGCGGTTGAGCGCCGCTTCCCAGTTGATGTCGACGCAGAGCACCTGCATGCCGGCCGCAGCGGGCGCGGCGACCGACGCGGTCACGCAAAGGTGCGCCTCGTTGATCGACAGGTAGGGTGGCGTCAGATGCACGCGGCCCGGCGCGCGCATCGCGTCGATGAAGTACGGGCGGCGCTCCCAGCTCGCGCCCTCGGAATGCAGCAGCGGCCGGAAGCGCTTGGCGCGCTGAGACACGCTGCCGCGCGCGAGCACGTTGTCGCCGATCTGGCGCCCCGATGCGTCGAGCAGGAAGCAGCGCGCGGTCTCGGGCAGTCCGAGCACGGCTGCTGCTGCATCGGTGAGCGCTTCGCCCGCGCCGAGCTTCCGGCTCGCTTCCTCGAGCGCGGCGACGTACGGCGCGAGCCGTTGCGCCTGCGTGCGCTCGCGTTGCGCGACGCGCAGCCGCAGCGCGGCCGACAGCGTATCCATGCAGCCCGCGGCGGCCTGCGGCTGCACCGGGTCGACGCTCGGCCCTGCGAAATACTGGCCCTGCACGAAATCGACGTTGCACTCGAGTGCGATCATTGCGTCGCGCTCGGTCGCGAGGCCGCCCATCAGCACGAGCTGGCCGGATTCGTGCAGCAGCGACACGAGCCCCGGCAGCACGCGTTCGAGATGCGAGTGCTCGCTCGCCTGCGCGAGGATGCCGCGGTCGAGCGTGACGATGTCGGGATGCAGGTGCCACACACGGTCGATGTTCGAATGCTTCGCGCCGAACCCGCCGAGCGCGATCAGGAAGCCGGCCTTGCGCAGCCCGTCGACGATCGCCGCGTAGCGCGGCGTCTCGCCGCCCGCCTGCTCGGGCACCTCGAGCACCACGCGGTGCGGCGGCAGCCCGAGCGCCTTCAGGTTCGCGAGCAGTGCGTCGCCGTAGACCGTGTCCATCAGTGCGGCCGG
Organism: Burkholderia sp. BKH01; assembly: GCF_025685725.1. Taxonomy (NCBI): domain Bacteria; kingdom Pseudomonadati; phylum Pseudomonadota; class Betaproteobacteria; order Burkholderiales; family Burkholderiaceae; genus Burkholderia; species Burkholderia sp. BKH01. Next base: position 33,086 of record NZ_JAOTQT010000041.1, read on the forward strand.
ATGCAGGCTCAGGAAGAGCCATTCGTCGTGACTGTCGAACGCATGGAAGTTGCCGAGATGCAGCGATTCGGCGAGCCGGCCGAGTTCGAGCAGGTCGCCGCGCCGTGCCGCCTGCGTGAACACCTCGTGCGACGCCACCTGGCGGCTTTCCTCGTCGTGCGCGCGCAGCGACGCGTGATAGCCGATCGCGCGGCGGTGCGACACCGAGAAAACGGGCTGGAACACGCTGAACACGGTGTAGCCGCCGTACAGCACGGTGCGCCGGTTCCCGTCGTCGCCGGCGACGGGGCGGGGCGGCTGAAAGCCGGGGGGATCGATTTCGATCATGCTCATGATGTCGGCCGAAGGAAGACTGCCAGTTTACCTAGAGAATAGGCGAGCAAGAAGCATGCACGGCATCGCACCACGTGCGGCGGCCCGTCGCGGCAGGTGGACGGGATACCGCAGCGCGCATTGCAGGGGCGGGCCGCACCGCAATGGTGCGCGCAGTGGCGGTGCGGCGCCCGAAACGCGCGCGTTATGCGCGCTCGGATGGGTCCGTCTTGCGCGCGGTGCTGCGAATCTCGGGCGCGAGCTGCGCGAAGATCCACGCGGACGCGGCCGTGATGATCCCGACGCAGATGAACGTCGCATGGAATGCGGGCAGCGTGTTGCTCGGCGTCACGGTGCGCAGCATGCCGGTGAACGTCGCGAGCAACGCGCCGGCGACCGTGACGCCGAGGCTCATCGACAGCATCTGAACGAGCGAGAACAGGCTGTTGCCGCTGCTCGCGCCGCCGGTGCCGAGATCCTTCAGCGTCAGCGTGTTCATCGCGGTGAACTGCATCGAGTTGAAGCCGCCGAACAGCGCGAGGTGCACGACCTTCACCCATACGGGCACCGTGTCGTGCATCAGCGCGAAGCTCGCCATCATCACCCCGACCATGATCGTGTTCACGAGCAGCACCTTGCGGTAGCCGTGCCGCGTGATCAGGCGCGTGATGATCCGCTTCGAGAACATCCCGGCCGCCGCGACCGGCAGCATCATCAGCCCGGCCTCGAACGCCGAGTAGCCGAGGCTCACCTGCAGCAGCAGCGGGATCAGGTACGGCATCGCGCCGCTGCCGATCCGCGCGAACAGGTTGCCGAGCAGCCCGACGCTGAACGTGTGGATCCTGAACAGTTCGAGCGAGAAGATCGGTTGCGGCGCGCGTACTGCGTACAGCCCGTACGCGACGAAGCACGCGAGGCTCAGGATCAGCAGCACGAGCACGGCCGCGTGCTGCATGCCGAGATCGGCGAGCCCGTCGAGCGACAGCGAGATCGCGATCATGCCGATCGTCAGCAGCAGATAACCCTTCAGGTCGAAGCGGCCGACGGCCGGGTTGCGCGAATCGGGCATCGAATAGAAGGTCGCGATGCAGCCCGCGACGCCGACCGGCACGTTGATCAGGAAGATCCAATGCCACGACGCGATCTTCACGAGCCAGCCGCCGAGCGTCGGCCCGATCAGCGGACCGATCAGGCCGGGGACCGCGACGAACGACAGCGCGGACAGGTAGCGTTCGGCCGGAAAGGTGCGCAGCACCGCGAGCCGCCCGACCGGCAGCAGCATCGCGCCGCCGACCCCCTGCACGACGCGGAACGCGACGAGCTGCGTCAGCGTATGTGCGTTCGCGCACAGCAGCGAGCCGAGCGAGAAGACCAGGATCGCGCTGAAGAACACGCGCCGCGTGCCGAACGTATCGGCGAGCCAGCCCGACACGGGGATCATCACCGCCATCGTCAGCGAGTAAGCGATCACGACCGACTGCATCCGCAGCGGCGATTCGCCGAGGCTCGTGGCCATCGACGGCAGCGCCGTGTTGACGATCGTCGCATCGAGCGTCTGCATGAAGAAGCCCGTCGCAACGAGCCAGAGCATCACGGTGAGGTTCTTTTCGCCGGGAGCGGCGGCGGGCGGGCGTTGGAACATGAAGGAGGGGCGGTGGCGCGGGACAGCCGACATTGTAGGGAAAGCCGCCGCGCAGTGCAGGTTCGGTGCAGGTGCAACGCGAAGTCCGGCCGGCGGATGCCCGTCTCCGTCGATTGACCAGTACAGTTCAGCCAAAAGTGTCTGTAGCCGTATCTGTCCGTGTGCTGCCACTGTCCGAAATACTGGTGCCATCGAACCCGTGCGACCAGGAGGCTGCCATGCGCGAACTGCGACTGTATGTGATGGACGGTGACGAGCCGGCAGGACGGTGGCGGATCGTCGATCGCACCCTGCTCGAGGTGGCCGAAGGCGACGTCTGGGTGACCGTCGAGGGCCGGCCTGATGACCACTGGCTCGGCGCCGGCGATTCGCTGACGTTGATGCCCGGCATGCGCGTGTGGGTCAGCGCGGGGCCGCACGGAGCGACCTTCGCGTTCGGCCCGCTCGCGGTGCCGGCCGTGCGCGCCGTGCAGGCGTGGTGGCGGCCGCTCGTCGCGTGGCGCGACGGCCGGCGTCACGCGGCCGCGTCGCTGCCGACGTAGCGCGCCCGGGGCCGGATCAGCTTGCCGTCCGCATATTGTTCGAGCGCATGCGCGATCCAGCCCGCCGTGCGGCCGGCCGCGAACAGCGTGAATGCCGCGCCGTCCGGCAGCGCGAGCGTGCGCTCCAGCACCGCGAGAGAGAAATCGATCGTCGGCCGCAGGCCCGTCGCCGCTTCGACGCGTGCGGCGAGCGCGCGTGCCATGCGCAGCGCCGGGCGGTCGGGCACCGCCGCGTGCAGCGCGCCGAGCAGCGCCAGCGCGCGCGGATCGCCGTCGGGATAGAGCGGGTGCGCGAAACCGGACAGGGCAGTGCGGCCGCCGTCCGCGCGTTCGTCGTGCGCCAGCCGCAGTGCGAGGTAGCGATCGAGGTCGGCGGCGCGGGCCGCTTCGTCGAGCAGTGTGCCCGCGCGGAACGTTTCGCCGCCGTGGCGCGGGCCCGACAGCGCAGCCAGTCCGCCCGTGATCGCGCCGAACAGGTGAGTGCCGGTCGACGCGATGCAGCGCACCGCAAAGGTCGACGGATTCAGTTCGTGATCGGCGCACAGCACAAGCGCGCGGCGCAGCAGGTCGGCTTCGTCGCGCCGTCGCACGCGCCATGCAGCAGCGAGCTGCCGGTGCACGGGCGCGTCGCCCGGCGCGATGCCGGCGAGCGCGGCCGTCGCGACGCGCAGCAGCAGCGCGGCCGAATCGAGCTGCGCGTCGCGCCCCTGCGCCCACAGGCGCGGCAGCGACGCGGCCGCGGCAGGCAGCAGCACCAGCGTGCGTTCGAGCGGCGCGAGATGTGCCCAGCGGCGCGCCCAGTCGTCCCACTGCGCGGCGTCGAAGCCGGTCGACGCGAGCGACGCGGCGGCAAGCCGCGCGGGCGGACAGTCCCAGAGCCTGGCAGCCGTCTGTTCCAGCGTGGCCTCGTCGGCAAGCGCGATCGCGTCGGCGCCGCGGTAGCGCAGGCGGCCGCCGGCGATCTGCGTGATCCGCGATTCGAGCACCGGCACGCCCCAGTCGAGCGACCGCTCGGCGACGCCGCCCGCGCGTTTCGCGTCGGCGCGGCGGCGCGCGAGCAGGCGCACTTCATCCGCGTCGTAGCGGCGGCGCTTGGTCGCGCCGTCGGGCAGCGAGCGCAGCAGGCCGCGGCTTACATACGCATAGAGCGTGCTCACGCTGACACCGAGGGTGCCGGCGGCTTCCTGCGCGCTGAGGGATGTCATGCCGGTCGCTCCTGTCGGGGCGCATGAAGCGCGGCCCCGCTACAACTATTCGGTATGTATTGATTCGTGCAATCAAGATTGATCGCGCCTGTCGCGAATTCTAGACTCGATTCCGTCTCCTCCACGACGCTTAGGCGCTCACTTCACCATGACACCCGAACTCGCATTGACGCATCTGTGGCAACTCGCACTCGGCGACCGCGACGCGCTGGCCCGCGCGACCGTGACGGGGCAGGATCCGACGCTGCCGTCGACGTTCCATGTCGGCACGCTCGCCGCGGCAACGATCGCGGCCGCCGGGCTCGCGGCGGCCGAATGCCACCGGCTTCGCACGGGCGTCGCGCAATCCGTCGACGTGTCGGTGCGCGACGCGCTCGTCGCGTTCCGCAGCGAACGCTACCTGCGCGTGGACGATGGCCCGCCGCCGGAGTTGCGTCATCCGGTGACGGGCTTCTTCGAGACGCGCGATGGGCGCTGGATCCAGTTGCACGCGAACTTCCCGCATCACCTTCACGGGATCCTCGACGTGCTCGGTTGCGGCGCGCAGCCGGCCGACGTCGCCGCGGCGATCCGCACGTGGGACGGTGCGGCACTCGATACCGCGCTGGCCGAGGCCGGCCTGTGCGCGGCATTGATCAGAATACCTGATGAATGGGCGGCGCACGAGCAGGCGCGCGCGATCGCGTCGCTGCCGCTGTTCGAGATCGAGCGGATCGGCGATGCGCCGGTCGAGCCGATCGGCCGCGGCGACGCAGGCCAGCCGCTCGCGGGCGTGCGCGTGCTCGACCTCACGCGCATCATCGCGGGACCGGTCGCGGGCCGCACTCTGGCGTCGCATGGTGCGCAGACGTTGCTCGTCAACGGCCCGCACCTGCCGAACATCGCGCCGCTCGTGATCGACAACGGGCGCGGCAAGCGTTCGACGTGGATCGACCTGCGCGACGCGGCAGGCGTCGATACGCTGCACGCGCTCGCGCGCGACACGGATGTGTTCCTGCAGTCGTACCGGCCCGGCGCGCTCGCGGCGTACGGTTTCGCGCCGCAGGCGCTGGCGGAGCGGCGGCCCGGCATCGTGTGCGTGTCGGTGTCCGCATACGGGCACGCGGGGCCGTGGGCGAAGCGGCGCGGCTTCGACAGCCTCGTGCAGTCGGCAAGCGGGATCGCATGGCAGGAGCAGCAGGCCGCGCACGCGAACCAACCGCGCCATCTGCCGTGCCAGGCGCTCGACCATGCGACGGGTTATCTCGCGGCGTTCGGCGCGATGATTGCGCTCGCGCGCCGGGCACGCGAAGGGGGGAGTTGGCACGTGCGGCTGTCGCTCGCGCAGACGGGACGCTGGCTTCAGTCGTTCGGCGCCGTCCCGGGCGGCCTGCAGGCGCCCGATCTCGCGGCTGCCGACGTGCGCGACCGGATCGACCGCATCGCGTCGCCGTTCGGCATGATCGACGCCGTGCGGCCGGCCGAGCGGTTGTCGGCTACGCCGCCCTCGTTCGCGCGGCCGCCCGTGCCGCTCGGCACCGACGATGCGCGCTGGTTGTGAGCGCCGGCGGCGCGGCTTGCGTTACTTGCGCAGCTCGACGACGAAATCGTAGTAGTCGTTGCGGCAGTAGGTATCGGTCAGCTCGATCGCGCGCTGGTCCGACGTATAGCCGATCCGCGTGATCAGCAGCAGCGCGTCGTGCGGCGCGATGCCCATCTGTTCGGCGATCTCGTCGGTTGCGTTGACCGCGCGGAAATGCTGCAGCGCGCGCACGATCGGCGTGCCGCGCGCTTCGAGATAGCTGTACAGCGAACCGCCGATCGCCTGCGGATCGGGAATCAGCGTCGCGGGGAACGTCGAGTTCTCGACGGCCATCACGATGCCGTCGGCGAGGCGCAGGCGTTTCAGGCGCGTAACCGACGCGGCCGGCGACAGTCCGAGCTGGATCACCTCGTCGCGGTTCGCGGGCTGGATCTCGCGGGCGATCCATTGCGAGCTCGGCTTGAAGCCGCGACGCTCGAGCATTTCGCTGAAGCTCGACAGCCGCGACAGCGGATCCTCATAGCGCGGCTGGATGAAATTGCCCGCGCCCTGCGTGCGGCGGATCAGGCCTTGCTCGACGAGCAGCGCGATCGCCTTGCGCGCGGTGATGCGCGACACGCCGAGTGCGTCGGACAGCACGCGCTCGGACGGCAGCGCCTCGCCGGCCGTCCAGCGATTGTCATGGATTGCGTCGCCGAGCTTGCGGGCGAGCTGCAGGTAGAGCGGCGTGTCGTTGTCGGGGTCGGGGCGCAGGTCCTGCCAGCGGTCGTCCGTGGGTGACTTCATGGAGTGGGTATCGATCAGGTTGCGGCCATTCTAAGTCATCATGCGGCGCCGTTATAGCCGGTTTTTGCCGTGCGATAGGCCGGTGTCGCGCCGATTGACTACACTGATGCGTCGTATTCCATGCTTCGGCCGCGGTGCGCGGCCACGAATCCGCAACGAGGAGCGCATGACAGACACCATCTCCACGGTCGTCCTGCCCGACGGCGAGACGATTCCGAAGCTCGGCCAGGGCACCTGGGAAATGGGCGAGCGGCCGGCCCGCCGCGCGGACGAGATCGCCGCGTTGCGCGAAGGCGTCGAACTCGGGATGACCCTGGTCGACACCGCCGAGATGTATGGCGAAGGCGCGACCGAGGCGCTCGTCGGCGAAGCACTCGCCGACTTGCGCGACGACGTGTTCCTCGTCAGCAAGGTCTATCCGCACCATGCGAGCCGGCGCGGCGTCGTCGCCGCGTGCGATGCGAGCCTCAAGCGCCTGCGTACCGATCGCCTCGACCTGTACCTGCTGCACTGGCGTGGCTCGGTGCCGCTCGAGGAGACGGTCGAGGGCTTCGAGGCGCTGCAACGCGCGGGCAAGATCCGTCACTGGGGCGTGAGCAATTTCGATACGGCGGACATGGCCGAGCTCGTCGACGAGGCGGGCGGCGGCGCGTGCGCGACCAACCAGATCCTCTACAACATCGCGCGGCGCGGCCCGGAGTTCGACCTGCTGCCGTGGCTTGCCGAACACCGGATGCCGGCGATGGCGTACAGCCCGGTCGATCACGGGCGGCTGCCGAAGCGCTCGCCGCTTGACGAGATCGCGCGGCAGCGCGGCGTGTCGGTGATGCGCGTCGCACTGGCATGGGTGCTCGCGCAGTCGGGCGTATTCGCGATCCCGAAGGCGTCGCGGATCGAACATGTGCGCGACAACCGTGCCGCGCTCGATTTCGTGTTGAGCGATGACGAGCGCGCGCAGCTTGACGCGTACTTCCGTGCGCCGCGCAGCAAGCGCGCGCTCGAGATGCTCTGACGGCACCCGGCCGGGCAACGCTTCCGGTCAGTGGTTGCCTCCGGACGATCCGCCGTGACCGCCGCCGTTGCTGCCGCCGTTGCCGACACCGTTGGCGCCGCCATTGCCGGCGCCACCACTGCCGTTGCCGTTGCCATTGCCGCCGCCATTGCCGTGGCCGCCGTTGCCACCGTTGCCGCCGTTGCCACCGCCTGCGCCGCCACTGCCGTTGCCATTGCCGTGGCCACCGTTGCCGCCGCCGGCACCGTTGCCGTTACCGCCGTTGCCACCGCCTGCGCCGCCACTACCGTTGCCATTGCCGCCGCCATTGCCGTGGCCACCGTTGCCGCCGCCGGCACCGCTGCCGTTACCGCCGTTGCCACCGCCGGCGCCGCCACTGCCGTTGCCATTGCCGCCGCCATTGCCGTGGCCACCGTTGCCGCCGCCGGCACCGCTGCCGTTACCACCGCCGGCGCCGCCACTACCGTTGCCATTTCCGCCGCCATTGCCGTGGCCACCGTTGCCGCCGCCGGCACCGCTGCCGTTACCGCCGTTGCCACCGCCGGCGCCGCCACTGCCGTTGCCACCGCCATTGCCACCGTTGCCGCCGCCGGCACCATTGCCGTTACCGCCGTTACCGCCGTTACCGCCGTTGCCACCGTTGCCACCGTTGCCACCGTTGCCACCGTTGCCACCGCCGGCGCCGCCATTGCCGCCGCCGTTGCCACCATTACCGTGACCGCCGTCACCGCCGCCATGTCCGCCATGGCCCCCGCTGCCGGAGGTACCACCACCCGAAGTACCGCCACCCGAAGTACCGCCACCCGAAGTACCGCCGCCCGAAGTACCGCCACCCGAAGCACCGCCACCCGAAGTGCCACCACCCGAAGTGCCGCCACCCGAAGTGCCGCCACCCGAAGCACCGCCACCTGAAGTACCGCCACCTGAAGTACCGCCACCCGAAGCACCGCCACCCGAAGCACCGCCACCCGAAGCACCGC
>NZ_JAOTQT010000042.1:0-40288 GCF_025685725.1 Burkholderia sp. BKH01
GTGCTCGGGCTTGCGACGGCGGTCGAATCGGCGCTGGTCGAAGCCGGCGCGCTGCCGGCCGTGGCCGGTGCGCCGCGCCTCGAACTCGCGGTTGCGCGCGGTGCGCTCGGCGAAGGCTTCGCGGCGCCCGCGTCGCGCGCGGCAGGTACGCTGGCCGCGCTCGCGGGCGGCGGCGACGTCGAACTGTACGAACTCGGCGAGCCGGGCGCGGAGCCGCGGCTCGCGTCGGTCGGCCGAACCGACGGCCCGCTGCTGCCGGGCGCCGCGCCGCTGTCGTTCGACGCGTTCGCGCGGCGCGCGCTGACCGAGCGTTTCGATCTGTGCCAGTTCGAATTCGAGTCGCAGCCGTGGCGCTTCGACCGCGCGACGGTGAAGCGCCTGCGCGTGCCGCTCGCACTGGTCGCGGCGACGCTCGGCGTCGCGGTGATCGGGATGAACCTGCACTGGTGGAAGCTGTCGCGCGAACGCGATGCGATGTCCGCGCAGATCACCGAGACGCTGCTGTCCGCGTTCCCGAAGACGACGACGGTGCTCGATCCGCCCGCGCAGATGCAGCGCCAGCTCGACCAGCTGCGCCTGGCGGCCGGCGAACTGTCGCCGAACGATTTCCTCGCGCTGGCGAGCGGGTTGACGCGCTCGATGGGTGCGCTGCCGCTGAACGGCATCGCGTCGCTCGACTATCACGACCGGCGGCTCGACGTCGGCTTCAAGCCGGAGGTCAAGGTCGATCCCGATTTCACGCAGCGCCTCGCGCGCAACGGACTGTCCGGCGAAGTCGACAGCAACACGGGCAAATGGACGATCCGGAGCCGCTCATGAAAACGGAACAACTGAACCAGACGCTGACCCAGTTCTGGGGCGAGCGCTCGCAGCGCGAGAAGATGCTGCTCGGCTGGGGCGGCGCCGTGCTGGCGCTCGCGATCGCGTATTCGGTGCTGTGGTCGCCGGCGCAGGAAGGCCGCGCGCGGATCCAGCGCGAGCTGCCGAATATGCGTCGCGAACTCGCGCAGATGACCGCGCAGGCGAACGAGGCGAAGTCGCTGACGGCCGCCGCGCAGGGTGTCGCACCGACCGGCCTGGCGCTGAAGGACGCGCTGACCGCGTCGCTGTCCGATCACGGGCTGCAGGGTGCGCAGGTGCAGATCGTCGGCAACGGCGTGCAGATCCAGATGAAGAACGTGTCGTTCCCGGCGTGGACGCAGTGGCTCGACGATGCGCGCCGGCAGTTCAAGGCGCAGGTCGGCGAGGCGCACGCGACCGCGCTGAAGGACGACGGCCAGGTCGACCTGACGGCCGTGATGCAACCGTCGACGCAGAAATGACGCGGTGGATGACGCAAGTGGCGGTCGGCCGATGAGGCCATGGACGAAGCGGCTCGCCACCGCATTGCCGTGGGTACTGGCGGGCGGACTGGCGACGGCGGTGACGCTCGTCGCGCTTGCGCCGGCCGCGTGGATTGCGCCGCAGTTTGCGCGCGCGACCGGCGCTCACGTGAATCTCGTCGATCCGGACGGATCGCTGTGGCACGGCTCGGGCACGCTGATGCTCGCGCCGGGCGCCGACCAGAGCGCGGCGACGCTGCTGCCGGGCCGGGTCGAATGGACCACGCGCTTCTGGCCGCTGCTGACCGGGCGCGTGCAGATGCGCATGCGGCAGACCGAGGCGATGCCCGATGCCGTCACGCTCGATGCGACGTGGCGCGGCGCGGTGCTGTCGGCGGGCACGATGGCCGTGCCGGCGTCGCTGCTCACGGGGCTCGGCGCGCCGTTCAACACGCTCGATCTGCAGGGCGACGTGCGGCTCGGCTGGAGCGACTGGCGCCTGTTCGGCAACAACGCGTTCGGCCAGTTGACGGTGACGATCGACTCGATGAGTTCGCGCGTGTCGCGCGTGAAGCCGCTCGGTTCGTATCGCGCGGTGCTGCAGGCGAAGGGGGCGGGTGCCGATCTCGACCTGTCGACGACGCAGGGTCCGCTGTTCCTCGACGGGCACGGCACGTTCGGCGCAAGCCAGGGATCGTTCCGCGGCACCGCGCATGCGGCGCCCGAGCAGCAGGCGAACCTCGCGGGGCTGCTGAACCTGCTCGGCCACCCGATCGGGAACAACGAGGTGTCGCTGATCTTCGGCGACGCGATGCGCTGACGCGCGCGTCGGCCTCTTCTCTTCTTACTTCTGCGCGAGCGGCGCGGCGGCCGACGGTGCGGCTGCCGCGGGCGCGGCAGCACCGGACACCGGCACGGGCGCCGGCGCAGCCATGTCGCCCGTCTCGCGCGTCATGTCCGACGCTTCCCAGCCGCCGCCGAGCGCCTTCACGAGCCCGACCGACGACACCATCCGCTGCCCGGCGATCGTCGCGAGCTTCTGCTGCGCGGTGAACGCGGTGGTCTGCGCGGTCAGCACGTTCAGGTACGCGACCGTGCCGGCCTTGTACTGGTTCGTGACGATCGCGAGCGAGTGCTCGGCGCTGTCGACGGCCTGCCGCTGCACGTCGATTTCCTGCGCGAGGATGCGCTGCGACGCGAGGTTGTCCTCGACATCCTGGAACGCGGTGAGCACCGCGAGGCGATACGCGGCGACGTCCTGGTCGTAGGTCGCGCGCGCGGCGTCGGTCTGCGCGGCGCGCAGACCCGCGTCGAACAGCGTGGCCGCGAGCTGCGGGCCGACCGTCCAGAAACGTGCCGGCAGCGTGAACAGCTGCGACCACACCGAACTCTGGAAGCCGCCGGTGGCCGACAGCGTGAGCGTCGGAAAGAACGCGGAAATCGCGACGCCGATCTGCTCGTTCGCGGCGGCCGCGCGGCGCTCGGCGGCCGCGATGTCGGGCCGGCGCTCGAGCAGCGCGGACGGCACATCGACCGGCGTGATCGGCGGCTCGGCCGCGAGCGGGTTCGGCGGCAGCGAGAAGGTCGACGCCGGTTCGCCGATCAGCGTCGCGATCGCGTGCTCGAACTGCGCGCGCGCGACGCCGTTGTCGATCGCTGCCGCCTGCGCGCTCTGCAGTTGCGTCTGCGCCTGGATCACGTCCGCGCGCGCGGCGACGCCCTGCGCATACTGGTTCTGCGTGAGGTTCAGCGACTGCGCGTACGACTTCACGGTGTCGTCGAGCAGCTTCTGCAGCGCATCGGACGTGCGCAGCTGGAAATAGGTTTGCGCGAGAAGCGCCTGCTGCGACAGCCGCGCGTTCGCGAGATCGGCCGCGGCGGCCGCTTCGCCGGCGCGCTGCGCGCTGACGGTGCGGCTCACCTTGCCCCACAGGTCGGGCTCCCAGCTCGCGTCGAGGCCGACGCTATAGCTGTTGCCGATCGATCCGGACGAGCCGCTGCCGAAACTCGACGACGAGCTCGACGTGCGCGGCGTGCGGGCGCGCGAGCCGGACGCGGTCAGCCCGACGGTCGGGAAATACGCGGCGCGCGCCTCGGTGACGAGCGCGCGCGCCTGCCGGTATGCGGCCGCCGATTGCGCGATGGTCTGGTTCGACGCGTTGAGCTTGCCGATCAGCGCATCGAGCTGCGGATCGTTGTAGACCGTCCACCACGGCCCGCGGTCGGCGCGATCGGCGGGCTGCGCGACCTTCCAGCCGGCCGGCGCTTCCTTGAATGCGGCGGGGATCGACGTGTCGGGCCGGTGATAGTCGGGCCCGACGGCGCAGCCGGCGAGCAGCACGGCCGTCGCAACGGCGACGGCGGCGCTCAGCGGGCGAAGGGCGCGCGGGAGGGAGGCGTACGGCATCGTGGTTTTCCTGTCTGGGCGCGACGGCCGGCGAGCGGCGTCGCGCGATGCGGTCGTGGTGCCGCTGGCGGACAAATGGTAACTGACGGCGGGAAAGCTGCGCAGACCCAAGGGTACGGTGCGCGGCGGCCGGAATGTGTTACCGGCGCGACCGGCCGGTTTACCGGCCATTACGGATCGCTTGCGGCGAGACAGGCGCGCGACGGCCGCGGCGGCGGGCGCGGCCGGCGAACAGTTGGAAAAGCGGGCGCGGCGTCAGTGGCAGCGCACGGGCACCGGGACGGGTTCGGCGGCGGGCCGCCATGACGGCTCCGTCGCGGCCGGCTGGCTCGTGCGGCGTACACCGCCCTTCGCGTTGCGCTGCCGGCGATGATCGAACCATGCGAACCCGAGCGCCGCGAGCGAGCCGCCCGGCACGACCAGCATCGTCACGTACAGCGCGATTTTCCAGCCGCGGTGCGGCCCGGAAAACACGTGATGAGCGGTATCGGTCAGGTTGCGGCGCAGTGCGCCGGCGGCATTTTTCAGGAACAGCATCGCGAACATCCTCGGGTGCCCGGCAGCGCGGGCGAATCGGTCAGAACATAGTCTCCGGCAGCGCAACATGCATGTCGTAACTGGTTGCCTCAAATAATATTGACTAAGCAATCATTTTTCAAGATACTGGGCGCGTTTTAACCTGAAACGCACTATTGCTGCGTGCGCAATCGTATGACCGGCGGCCTCTACGATCCCGAGAACATCGCGCTGGAAACGAGCCTCGGCTATTACCTGTCGAAGGCGAAGCAGGCGCTCGTCGAGCGGATGGACCGCGCGCTCGAGCCGCTCGACCTCACCGCGCAGCAGATCGGCGTGATCCTGCTGCTTTCGCGCGGTCATGCGCGCACGCCGTTCGAGCTGTCCCGCAAGATGTCGTACGACAGCGGTTCGATGACGCGGATGCTCGACCGGCTCGAACGCAAGGGGCTGGTCGCGCGTTCGCGCAGCGAGCAGGACCGCCGGATGATCGAGCTGACGCTGACCGAACGCGGCGCCGATGCGGCCCGCGCGCTGCCGTCGCTGATCGCGACCGCGCTCAACGCGCAGCTCGACGGCTTCTCGGCCGACGAACTCGCAACGCTCACCGGCCTGCTGCAGCGCTTCATCGCCAACGGGCCCGGCACGACCGGCTGCCCGAAGCCCGACGAACCGGACTGCTGATGCGCGCGGAGGCTACATGTATGGGTTAAGCATTCGCTTATTTCTCTGTCTGGGCAGAAGATGACAAGGCACGTGCTGCGTTTCTTTCCTGATCCGTTCCACCCGGCCGGGCTGCGCTGCGTCGCGCACCCGTGCGTTGTGCCGGCGCGTCGCGCGCGCCGCGTCTAGGAGATTCCGATGTCCGCCACCACGGCATCCGCCGCCTCCCCCGCCGCCGAACCCGCGCCGCTGACCGGCGGTGCGCTCGCGCTGCTCACCGTCGGGCTCGCGCTCGGCACCTTCATGGAAGTGCTCGACACGTCTATCGCGAACGTCGCGGTGCCGACCATCTCGGGCAGCCTCGGCGTCGCGACGAGCGAAGGCACGTGGGTGATCTCGTCATATTCGGTCGCATCCGCGATCGCGGTGCCGCTGACCGGCTGGCTCGCGCGGCGGGTCGGCGAGGTGCGGCTGTTTACGCTGTCGGTGCTCGCGTTCACGGTCGCGTCGGCGCTGTGCGGCCTCGCGACCAACTTCGAGACGCTGATCGCGTTCCGGCTGCTGCAGGGCCTCGTGTCGGGGCCGATGGTGCCGCTGTCGCAGACGATCCTGATGCGCAGCTACCCGCCCGCGAAGCGCGGTCTCGCGCTCGGGCTATGGGCGATGACGGTGATCGTCGCGCCGATCTTCGGCCCGCTGCTGGGCGGCTGGATCAGCGACAACTACACGTGGCCGTGGATCTTCTACATCAACCTGCCGATCGGCGTGTTCTCGGCGACCTGCGCGTACTTCCTGCTGCGCGGCCGCGAGACGAAGACGTCGAAGCAGCGGATCGACGCGATCGGCCTCGCGCTGCTCGTGATCGGCGTGTCGTGCCTGCAGATGATGCTCGACCTCGGCAAGGACCGCGACTGGTTCAACTCGTCGTTCATCGTCGCGCTCGCGCTGATCGCGGTCGTGTCGCTCGCGTTCATGCTCGTGTGGGAGGCGACCGAGAAGGAGCCGGTGGTCGACCTGTCGCTGTTCAAGGACCGCAACTTCGCGCTCGGCGCGCTGATCATCTCGTTCGGCTTCATGGCGTTCTTCGGCTCGGTCGTGATCTTCCCGCTGTGGCTGCAGACGGTGATGGGATACACGGCCGGCAAGGCCGGCCTCGCGACCGCGCCGGTCGGGCTGCTCGCGCTGGTGCTGTCGCCGCTGATCGGCCGCAACATGCACCGGCTCGACCTGCGGATGGTCGCGAGCTTCGCGTTCATCGTGTTCGCGGGCGTATCGTTGTGGAACGCGACGTTCACGCTCGACGTGCCGTTCAACCACGTGATCCTGCCGCGGCTCGTGCAGGGGATCGGCGTCGCGTGCTTCTTCGTGCCGATGACGACGATCACTCTGTCGAGCATCTCCGACGAGCGGCTCGCGAGCGCGTCGGGGCTGTCGAACTTCCTGCGCACGCTGTCGGGCGCGATCGGCACCGCGGCCAGCTCGACGTTCTGGGAGAACGACGCGATCTACCACCACGCGCGGCTTTCGGAATCGGTGAGCGTCTATGCGCAGAACACGACCGACTACCAGGGCGCGCTCGCGCAGCTCGGCATCGTCGGGCAGACGGCCAATGCGCAGCTCAACCAGCTCGTCACGCAGCAGGGCTTCATGATGGCGACCAACGACTTCTTCCACCTGTCGGCGGTGATGTTCATCGCACTCGCGGCGCTCGTGTGGATCACGAAGCCGAGGAAGGGCGCGGGGCCGGCGATGGGGCATTGAGCACGCGGCGGGCGGCCGTTGCGCCCGCCGTTTTCGCTTCACCCCCCGGCGTCGAGGCCGTCACTCCCTCGCCCGCAACCCGCCGAACGCGAGATCGTCGACGGGCGCGACGGGCAGCGTCGCCCGTGCCACTTCCAGCCACGCGCGCGCCGCGTGCGACAGATACCCCTTCTTCAGCCAGCCCAGCGCGATCGCCCACGTGATCTCCGGCTCGACGATCGGTCGGCACGTGAACTGCCCCGCGTCGAGCCGCCGGCAATAAGGCTCCGGCAGCAGCGCAATGCCGACGCCCGCATGCACGAGCGCGGCCATGAAATCCCAATGGCCGCTGCGGCTCACGATCGACGGCGTGAAGCCGGCCTTCCGGCACGCATCGAGCACCGCGTCGTGCAGCGCGAGGCTTTCCGCATAGAACACGAACGACTCGCGCGCGAGATCCGCGAGCGGCACGGTCGCTTGATCCTCCCAGCGCGACTCGCGCGGCGCGACGAGCCACAGCGGCGCGCGCACCATCGGCAGCACGTCGAACGTGGCGGGATCGACCGGCTCCAGCAGCCCGCCCAGCTCCAGCTCGCCCGACATCAGCGCCGCCTCGATCATCCGTGCGCCCTGCTCGAACAGCTTCAGCTCGATGTTCGGATAGCGCTGCTTGTACGCGGCGATGATCGGCGTGAACAGCGAGCCGCCGAGCGGCGGGATGCCGATCGTCAGCTCGCCGCGCCCGAGCGTGCCGAGATCGTTCAGCTCCGATTGCAGCTGCGCCTGCGCGGCAAGCACGTCCTGGCCGCGCTGGAACACGATCCGCCCCGCGTCGGTCAGCACCATCTGCCGGCCGTCGCGCAGCAACAACGGCGAGCCGATCTCGTCCTCGAGCGCCTTCACCATCTTGCTGATGGTCGGCTGGGTCACGAACAGCTTGTCGGCCGCCGCGGTGAAGCTCTGCTGGCGGACCACCTCGACGAAGTACCGCAGCGCGCGCAATTCCATCGACGTCTCCCCAAATTGGTGCGGCAATCAAAACTGAATTCCGAATTGGAATGACAAGGATAGAGACAAGTCATTTTATTTATGGTTAGGGGAAACCCTATACTCGCACCATCAACGGAATATCTGTAGGGAGCCCGCCATGACCAAGCCGACCGCCGCACTCGCCGCCCGCCCTGCCGCTTCGGGCAGCATGACGCGCACGGGCCGGATCGCGCTGCAGGCCGCCGCGCTCGGCGCGCTGTGGCTGGCGGTCGACTGGGCCGTGCGGACGGTCGGGCTGCCGATCCCGTCCGGCGTGATCGGCCTCGCGGTGCTCCTCGTGCTGCTGTTCTCGGGCCGCGTCGCGCCCGCGTGGGTGAAGGACGGCGCGAACTGGCTGCTGTCCGACATGCTGCTGTTCTTCGTGCCGGCCGCCGTCGCGGCCGTCCAGTACGGCGGGCTGTTCCGCGAGGACGGCTGGCGCATCGCGCTGGTCATGCTCGCGGGCACCGCGTTCGTGATGGTCGCGGTGGCCGTCGCGGTCGACCTCGCCGCGAAGCTCGAACGCCGGCTCGCCGCGCAGCGCGTGTTCGCCGAACGCCGCCGCGCGCGCCTGAGCGCCGTGGCCCACTGAGCCGGAGCCGCTCATGCCTGCCTTGCTGTCGAACCTGCCCGCCGACCGGGTGAATACCGCGATCTCGTTCGGCTGCTTCGTGCTGACGGTCGTGCTGTATTTCGTGTCGAAGCGGCTCTACGCGTACAGGAAGACACTGCTGTTCTCGCCGCTCGTGTTCGTGCCGGGCGTGCTGGTGCTGCTCGTCCTGCTGACCGGCATCCCGTATTCGGTCTACTTCCGCGACACGCGCTGGCTGATGTGGCTGCTCGGCCCGGCGACGATCGCGTTCGCGGTGCCGATCTATGAATATCGCGACCTGATCCGCCGGCACTGGCTGTCGCTGTCGGTCGGCGTCGCGGTCGGGATCGGCGCGGGCGTGTGCGGGTCGCTGCTGCTCGCGAAGCTGCTGCACCTGTCGCCCGAGTTGCAGCGTTCGCTGATGACCCGCTCGGTGTCGACGCCGTTCGCGCTCGCCGTGTCGGACAAGATCCACGCACCGAAGGATCTCACGGCCTTGTTCGTGATCGCGACCGGTATCTGCGGGATGCTGCTCGGCGAGATCGTGCTGGCGCTCGTGCCGATGCGCACGCGGCTCGCGCGCGGCGCGCTGTTCGGCGCGGCTGCCCACGGCGTGGGCACCGCGAAGGCGCGCGAGATCGGCAGCGAGGAAGGCGTCGTGTCGAGCCTCACGATGATGATCGCCGGCGTCGCGATGGTGCTGATCGCGCCGCTGCTGACGCTGCTGCCGATCTGACGGCCCGCGCCGGACGGCCAACGCCCGCCCGGCGTGCCGCCTTGCGCCGGCCGCGCCCGGCATGACCGCCTTGCGCCGCTGCCCCCCCCTGCCTCGAGCCGCGCCGGCCGACAATCGTCTGAGATAGCCGCAATTCCCCCCTCTTTTCCGCCCATCGGCCTCGGCCCGGATGCCGAACAATGCATGCTACGAGACATCACGCACGCATTCACATGGCCTCCACGACCGCAAACCCGACCGCCGACAAGCCGGCTTCATCCGGCAAGTTCAAGCGCATCGCGCTCATCGCCGTCATCGCGCTGGGCGCGGCCGCCGCCGCAGCCGGCGGCATGTACGTGTTCCTGAGCAAGGAAGGCGTCGGCCATGCGAGCGCGCCCGCCGCGCCGCCGCCGCTCGCCGCGCCGGTGTTCTTCCCGCTCGACCCGCTGACCGTGAACCTGCAGTCGGACGACGGCGCGCAGCACTATCTGCGCGTCGGGCTGTCGCTGAAGCTCACCGACCCGAAGGCGCAGGAGCAACTGACCGCGCGGATGCCGGAGATCCGCAGCCGGATCCTGCTCGCGCTGTCGAACAAGCATCCCGAGGATCTCGCGACGCCGGACGGCAAACGTTCGCTCGCGAACGAACTGCGGGACCTGATCGAGCAGCCGACGCAACCGGGCAACCAGCGCGCGAAGGTCGACGACGTGTTGTTTACCGAATTCGTCGTCCAGTAACGCGGCCGCGAAAGGAGCGCGCATGGGCCACCAGGAGTTCATGTCCCAGGAGGAGGTCGATGCCCTCCTCAAGGGCGTCACGGGCGAAACCGATTCAGTCGACGAAAAGCGCGACACATCGGGCGTCCGCCCCTACAACATCGCCACGCAGGAGCGGATCGTCCGCGGCCGGATGCCCGGCCTCGAGATCATCAACGACCGCTTCGCGCGCTTGCTGCGGATCGGCATCTTCAACTTCATGCGGCGCACGGCCGAAATCTCCGTGAGCCAGGTGAAGGTGCAGAAGTACAGCGAGTTCACCCGCAACCTGCCGATCCCGACGAACCTGAACCTGGTGCACGTGAAGCCGCTGCGTGGCACGTCCCTGTTCGTGTTCGACCCGAACCTCGTGTTCTTCGTCGTCGACAACCTGTTCGGCGGCGACGGGCGCTTTCACACGCGCGTCGAAGGCCGCGATTTCACGGCCACCGAGCAGCGGATCATCGGCAAGCTGCTGAACCTCGTGTTCGAGCACTACGCGACCGCATGGAAGAGCGTGCGGCCGCTGCAGTTCGAATTCGTGCGCTCGGAGATGCACACGCAGTTCGCGAACGTCGCGACGCCGAACGAGATTGTGATCGTCACGCAGTTCTCGATCGAGTTCGGGCCGACGGGCGGCACGCTGCACATCTGCATGCCGTACTCGATGATCGAGCCGATCCGCGACGTGCTCAGTTCGCCGATCCAGGGCGAGGCGCTCGAAGTCGACCGCCGCTGGGTGCGCGTGCTGTCGCAGCAGGTGCAGGCCGCCGAAGTCGAGCTGTGCGCGAATCTCGCCGAGATCCCGTCGACGTTCGAGAAGATCCTGAACCTGCGCGCGGGCGACGTGCTGCCGCTGGAAATCGCCGACACGATCACTGCGAAGGTCGACGGCGTGCCGGTGATGGAATGCGGCTACGGAATTTTCAATGGTCAATATGCGTTGCGCGTGCAGAAGATGATCAGCGCGGGCGATACGATGAAGGAAGGTGGATATGAGTGAGCTGAACCAGACGCCCGAGGACGACGTGCAAGCCATCGCCGATGCGGCGCTCGCGACATCGGCCGCCGACGCGCAGGCGGCACCGGCCGCTGCGGAAGAGGAACAGGACCTGGATGACTGGGCCGCCGCGCTCGCCGAGCAGAACCACCAGCCGGTGCAGGCGGGCGCGACGGGCGCCGGCGTGTTCCAGCCGCTGTCGAAGGCCGCGGCGAACCCGACGCACAACGACATCGAGATGATCCTCGACATCCCGGTCAAGATGACCGTGGAGCTCGGCCGCACGAAGATCGCGATCCGCAACCTGCTGCAGCTCGCGCAGGGCTCGGTGGTCGAGCTGGACGGCATGGCCGGCGAGCCGATGGACGTGCTCGTGAACGGCTGCCTGATCGCGCAGGGCGAGGTGGTGGTCGTCAACGACAAGTTCGGTATCCGTCTCACCGACATCATCACGCCGGCCGAACGCATCCGGAAGCTCAATCGATGAACGTCGCGAAGCCCGGCCGCCGCGCACGCATCGCGATCGCGGCGGCGCTTGCCGTCGCCGCTTCGCTTTCCGTGTCGCTCGCCAGCGCGCCGGCCGTCGCCGCCGACATGAACGCGGTGAACAATGCCGGTTCGATCGCGTCGAGCGTGACGGTCGGCTCGGCCGCGCCGTCGCTCGGCATCGGCGCGGTGCTGCAGACGCTCGTCGGGCTCGCGGTCGTGATCGGTCTCGTGTTCGCGTGCGCGTGGCTCGCGCGCCGCTTCGGCTTCCAGCCCGCGCGGCGCGGCGGCCCGCTGAAGGTCGTGTCGAGCGTCGGGCTCGGCACGAAGGAAAGCGCGACGATCGTCGAGATCGGCGACACCTGGCTCGTGCTCGGCGTCGCGCCGGGCAACGTGCGGCTGCTGCACACGCTGCCGGCCGGCCCGGCGGCGGCCACCGCTACCGCGGCATCGGGTTCGGCCGACGCGCCTGCCGGCGCCGCCCCGTCCGAAGGCGGCCTGCCCGGCACGTTCGGTTCGCGGTTTCGCGACGCGCTCGCGAGCGAAGCCGCGAAGCGGCTCGGTCGCGGCAAGGACCGCTGACATGGCGCCGCGCCCTCTTTTCGTTCCCGCATTCCGATGAAACACGAATTCCTGCGTCGCGCGGCGCGCTGCGCGCCCGTGCTGATCCTCTGCGTCGCCCCCGCGCTCGCGTACGCGCAGGCGAACGGCCTGCCCGCGTTCAACACAAGCCCGGGCCCGCACGGCGGCACCACCTATTCGCTGAGCGTGCAGACGATGCTGCTGCTCACGATGCTGTCGTTCCTGCCGGCGATGGTGCTGATGATGACGAGCTTCACGCGCATCATCATCGTGCTGTCGCTGCTGCGCCAGGCGCTCGGCACCGCGACGACGCCGCCGAACCAGGTGCTCGTCGGCCTCGCGATGTTCCTCACCTTCTTCGTGATGTCGCCGGTGCTCGACCGCGCGTACAACGACGGCTACAAGCCGTTCTCCGACGGCGCGATGCCGATGGAGCAGGCCGTGCAGCGCGGCATCGCGCCGTTCAAGACCTTCATGCTGAAGCAGACCCGCGAGACCGATCTCGCGCTGTTCGCGAAGATCTCGAAGGCCGCACCGATGCAGGGGCCCGAGGACGTGCCGCTGTCGCTGCTGGTGCCCGCGTTCGTCACGAGCGAGCTGAAGACGGGTTTCCAGATCGGCTTCACGGTTTTCATCCCGTTCCTGATCATCGACATGGTCGTCGCGAGCGTGCTGATGTCGATGGGGATGATGATGGTGTCGCCGTCCACCGTGTCGCTGCCGTTCAAGCTGATGCTGTTCGTGCTGGTCGACGGCTGGCAACTGCTGATCGGCTCGCTCGCGCAGAGCTTCACGTAAGCAGCGGAGGAATCTCTCGATGACGCCCGAACAAGTGATGACCCTCGCGCACCAGGCGATGATGGTCGGCCTGCTGCTCGCGGCCCCGCTGCTGCTGGTCGCGCTCGCGGTCGGCCTCGTCGTGAGCCTGTTCCAGGCCGCGACGCAGATCAACGAAGCGACGCTGTCGTTCATCCCGAAGCTGCTCGCGGTCGCCGCGACGCTCGTGATCGCTGGCCCGTGGATGCTGACGACGATGCTCGACTACCTGCGGCAGACGCTGCTGCACGTCGCGACGCTCGGCGCCGGCTGAGCCGCGCTTAACCCCCGGCGGCGATGTTCTCGGTTACCTACGCGCAGCTCAACGGCTGGCTCACCGCCTTCCTGTGGCCGTTCGTGCGGATGCTCGCGCTCGTCGCGACGGCGCCCGTCGTCGGTCACGCGGCGGTGCCCGTGCGCGTGAAGATCGGCGTCGCCGCGTTCATGGCGCTGGTCGTCGCGCCGACGCTCGGCACGATGCCGGACGTCACCGTGTTCTCCGCGCAGGGCATCTGGATCGTCGTCACGCAGTTCCTGATCGGCGTCGCGATGGGGTTCACGATGCAGCTCGTGTTCGCGGCCGTCGAGGCGGCCGGCGACTTCATCGGGCTGTCGATGGGCCTCGGCTTCGCCACCTTCTTCGATCCGCACACGAGCGGCGCGACGCCCGTGATGGGGCGCTTCCTGAACGCGGTCGCGATGCTCGCGTTCCTCGCGGTGGACGGCCACCTGCAGGTGTTCGCCGCGCTCGCCGCATCGTTCCAGTCGCTGCCGGTGTCGGCCGACCTGCTGCACGCGCCCGGCTGGCGCACGCTCGCCGCGTTCGGCGCGACCGTGTTCGAGATGGGGCTGCTGCTCGCGCTGCCGGTGGTCGCGGCGCTCTTGATCGCGAACCTCGCGCTCGGCATCCTGAACCGCGCGGCGCCGCAGATCGGCGTGTTCCAGGTCGGCTTTCCGGTGACGATGCTCGTCGGGCTGCTGCTCGTGCAGCTGATGGTGCCGAACCTCGTGCCGTTCGTGTCGCACCTGTTCGACATGGGGCTGGATGCGATCGGGCGGGTGCTGCTCGGCTGGCGCTGACGCATCCGGCCCCGTTCCCCGCCCGTTCCGGCCCCCCGTTGCTGGAAAACCCCTAAAGGAACCACCGCCCCGCGAAAGGTTGCAGAAGGTTTCGCGTCCCTATACTCGTCGTGACGATGCAGCAAGCATCGCGCCACGAATACAACGAACGGAGACGACCCGATGCGACCCATCCTGCGCACCCTCGCCGTTGCAGCCAGCCTGAGCTGCGCGCTTGCCGCTGCCCCCGCTTTCGCCGATGACGGCGGCAAGATCACGATCATGGTCGGCGGGATCGCGAAGCTGATCTACCTGCCCGCGCGGCTCACGCAGGAGCTCGGCTACTTCAAGG
Organism: Burkholderia sp. BKH01; assembly: GCF_025685725.1. Lineage (NCBI taxonomy): Bacteria > Pseudomonadati > Pseudomonadota > Betaproteobacteria > Burkholderiales > Burkholderiaceae > Burkholderia > Burkholderia sp. BKH01. The sequence goes on from NZ_JAOTQT010000042.1 coordinate 14,035, forward strand.
CCGAAGGGCTCGACGTCGAGCTGCTGTCGCAGCCGGCCGGCGTCGACGCCGAGAACGAGCTGCTCGCGGGCGCCGTGCAGGGTGTCGTCGGCTTCTACGACCACACGATCGACCTGCAGAGCAAGGGCAAGGACGTGAAGGCGATCGCGGTGTTCGGCCAGGTGCCGGGCGAAGTCGAGATGGTGTCGACCAAGGCCGCGCCGACCTTCAAGTCGATGGCCGACGCGAAGGGCAAGACGCTCGGCGTGACGGGCCTCGGCTCGTCGACGAGCTTCCTCACGCAATACCTCGCGCTTGCACACGGCGTGCCGTCGACGCAGTACACGATGCTGCCGGTCGGCGCCGACGCGAGCTTCATCGCCGCGATCAAGCAGGGCCGCATCGACGCCGGGATGACGACCGAGCCGACCGTGTCCGCGCTCGAGAAGATGGGCGACGCGAAGGTGCTGGTCGACCTGCGCACGCTGGAAAGCACGCGCGCCGCGCTCGGCGGCACCTACCCGGCCGCCAGCCTGTACGTGCAGTCGGCATGGGCCGATTCGCACAAGGCGGAAGCCACCAAGCTCGCGCACGCGTTCGCGAAGACGATGCAGTTCATCCACTCGCACAGCGCCGAGGAAATCGCCGCGAAGATGCCGGCCGACTACCAGAAGGACAAGGCGCTGTACGTGAGCGCGCTGAAGGCGTCGCTGCCGATGTACACGGCCGACGGCAAGATGCCGGCCGACGGCCCGGCGACCGTGCTGAAGGTGCTGTCGGCGTTCAACCCGTCGGTGAAGGGCAAGCACATCGACCTGGCGCGCACCTACACGAACGATTTCGTGAACGCGAAGTAATCGACATCGGTCAGGCGCCGGCGGCGGCGATCCCGCCGCCGTGCGTTCCCCGTTCCGGCCCGGTTGACCGGCCCGGCGTTGCGTCACGATGCGACGCCCTCTTCACCCGCAGGACGAATGCGATGACCCAGGCAGTCTCCCCGAGCACACCGGCGATCGAGTTTCGCAACGTGTCGTGCCGCTTCATCTCGCCGGAAGGCAAGGCCACCGTCGCGCTGCGCGACTTCAGCATGAGCGTCGCGCGCGGCGAGTTCATCGCGATCGTCGGGCCGACCGGCTGCGGCAAGTCGACGACGCTCAACCTGATCACCGGGCTGCTCAAGCCCGTGTCGGGCGACGTGCGCGTGATGGGCCGCCCGGTCGACGGGATCGATCCGCGCATCGGCTTCGTGTTCCAGGCCGACGCCGTGTTCCCGTGGCGCAACGTGATCGACAACGTCGCGGCGGGCCCGCTGTTCCGCGGCCGCTCGAAGGACGTCGCGTATACGCAGGCCGAGGAATGGATCCGCAAGGTCGGCCTCGACAAGTTCACGAAGCACTACCCGCACCAGCTCTCCGGCGGGATGAGAAAGCGCGTCGCACTGGCGCAGACCTTCATCAACCAGCCGGAAATCCTGCTGATGGACGAGCCGTTCTCCGCGCTCGACATGCAGACGCGCACGCTGATGCAGGACGAGCTGCTGCAGCTCTGGTCGGCGAACAAGGGCTCGGTCGTGTTCGTCACGCACGACCTCGAAGAGGCGATCGCGCTCGCCGACCGCGTGTTCGTGCTGACCGCGCGCCCCGCGACGCTCAAGCGCGTGTACGAGATCGACCTGCCGCGCCCGCGCGTCACGTCGGAGATTCGCTACGACACGCGCTTCATCGAAATTTCCAAGGACATCTGGCACGACCTGCGCGAAGAAGTGCAGATCGGCTGACGCATACGCCGCACGGCAAGAACAGCAAGGACAGGAGCATGACCGACATGACGCTTCCCCCCACCGCCCTACCGGCGACGACGCTCGAGGACGACGAGCGCGCCGCGCAACGCCGGCTGCGCCGCCGGCGCAACCTGATCGTCACGCTGCGGATCGCCGTGCTCGTGCTCGTGCTGGGCGGGTGGGAACTCGCCGCACGGCTGAAATGGATCGATCCGTTCTTCTTCTCGATGCCGTCGCTGATCTTCGCGCAGCTCCAGGACTGGTTCGCGAACGGCACGTCGCAGGGCCCGCTGCTCACGCAGGTATGGGTCACGCTCGAGGAAACCGGCATCGGCTTCGTGATCGGCTCGGTTGCCGGCGTGATCTGCGGGATCGTGCTCGGCCGCAACAAGCTGATGGCCGATGTGTTCGGCCTATACATCCAGATCGCGAACTCGATTCCGCGCGTGGTGCTCGGCTCGATCTTCGTGATCGCGCTCGGCCTCGGGATGGCGTCGAAGATCGCGCTGGCCGTCGTGATGGTGTTCTTCGTCGTGTTCGGCAACGCGTTCCAGGGTGTGCGCGAAGCCGACCGCTACCTGATCGCGAACGCGCAGATCCTCGGCGCGTCGCGCCGGCAGATCACCACGGCGGTCGTGATCCCGTCCGCGCTGAGCTGGATTCTCGCGAGCCTGCACGTGAGCTTCGGCTTCGCGCTGGTCGGCGCGGTCGTCGGCGAATTCCTGGGTTCCAAGCAAGGCATCGGCCTGCTAATCTCCACCGCCCAGGGCGCGTTCAACGCGAGCGGCGTGTTCGCGGCGATGATCGTGCTGGCCGTGGTCGCGCTGGCCGCCGACTACCTGCTGACCTGGCTCGAGAAGCGGCTCTTGAAGTGGCGCCCTGCCGCGTTCTGAACGCGGCGTCCGGACGCCTGACATGACACTCCCGACCGCGCCGGCGACCCCGGCGCGGTTCGGCATTTCCGAGAAGGAGCGCAACAGGATGGCGCACAGCCTGCGCGGACGGCTGCTGTGGTGGCTGCTGCTGCCGCTCGCGGTGTTCGTGCTGATCGCGGGCGCGATGTCGTACGACACCGCGCGGACCACGGCCGGGCTCGTGCAGGACAGCGCGCTCGTCGCGTCCGCGCGCACGATCGGCGAGGACGTCGAATGGCGCAACGGGCTGCCGGTCGCCGACGTGCCGCCGGCCGCGCTGGAGATCTTCGAATCGCCGTCGCAGGATTCGGTGTTCTACAAGGTGATCGACGGCCACGACCGCCTGCTGGCCGGCACGCCGGCGCTCGCCGTGCCCGCGCGGCACGGCGTCGAGCCGACGCTGTACGACACGTCGCTCGACGGCGTGCGGCTGCGCGCGGTGGCCTACGATCGCCAGCTCTACGACGAAGGGCAGATCGAGACGGTCACGGTCGTCGTCGCGAAAACGACGCGCTCGCGCAACGCGATGGTCGCCACGATCTGGCGGCCGCAGCTCGTGCGCCTGTCGCTGATGCTGATGCTCGCGGTGGTGCTCGTCTACCTCGGCCTCACCTTCGAGCTGCGCCCGCTGATGAAGCTGAAGGACGATGTCGCCGACCGCGGGCCGATGGAACTGGAGCCGATCCGCCCCGAGAGACTGCAGCACGAGCTGCGGCCGATCGTCGACGCGATCAACCAGTGCATCGCGCGGCTCAATACGCATACGGCCACGCAGCGCCGCTTCATCGCGGACGCCGCGCACCAGTTGCGCACGCCGATCGCGGTGCTCGACACGCAGATCCAGTACGCGCAGCGGCGCGGTCACGACGATGCGGAACTCGCGTCGGTGCTCGACAGCATGCAGCGCAGCAGCCGCAAGATGGCCGACGTGACCGACAAGCTGCTGCTGCTCGCGCATGCGGAAGCGACGCCGTCGACGCTCTTGACCCATCGCGTCGATCTCGCGGCCGTGGTGTCGAGCGTGCTGGAGGAAACGATCGTGCTCGCGCAGCGGCGCGACATTGACCTCGGCGCCGATCTCGGCGAGCGGCTCGACGTCGCGGGCAGCGACAGCCTGCTGACCGCGCTGGTGATGAACCTCGTCGACAACGCGGTGCGCTACACGCAGCCGGGCGGCTGCGTGACGGTCGCCGCGCGGCGCGACGGCGACGCGATCGTGCTCGACGTGGTCGACAACGGCCCCGGCATTCCGGCCGAAGCGCGGCCGCACGTGTTCAAGCGCTTCTACCGCGTGTCGTCCGACACCGAGGGCTCGGGCCTCGGCCTCGCGATCGTCCGCGAGATCGCGCAGGCGCACGGCGGCAGCGCGTCGCTTGCGCCGGGGCCGGGCAATCGCGGTATCGTTGTGACCGTACGGCTGCCCGCCTATGATTGACGAGATGTCCCCATGAAACTCCTGCTGGTCGAAGACAACGCCGAACTCGCGCACTGGATCGTGAACCTGCTGCGCGGCGAGGATTTCGCGGTCGACAGCGTCGGCGACGGCGAACGCGCCGACACGGTGCTGAAGACCGAACGCTACGACGCGGTGCTGCTCGACATGCGCCTGCCCGGCATCAGCGGCAAGGAAGTGCTCGCGCGGCTGCGGCGCCGCAACGACAACGTGCCCGTGCTGATGCTGACCGCGCACGGCTCGGTCGACGACAAGGTCGACTGCTTCGGCGCGGGCGCCGACGATTACGTCGTGAAGCCGTTCGAGTCGCGCGAGCTGATTGCGCGGATTCGCGCGCTGATCCGCCGGCAGGCCGGCGTCGGCACGACGCAGCTCGTGTGCGGCGATCTCGTCTATGCGTTCGGCACGCGCGAATTCCGCTGCGGCGAAACCGTGCTCGCGCTGCGCCGCCGCGAGCACGCGATCCTCGAAACACTGATGCTGCAGCAGAACAAGACGGTGTCGAAGGCGCGGCTGATGGACAGCGTGTTCGCGCTCGACGACGAGCCGAGCGCCGACGCGATCGACATCTACATCCACCGGCTGCGCAAGCATCTCGCGGGCAGCACGGCGGAGATCATCACGCTGCGCGGGCTCGGTTACATCCTGCGCGCGAAGAGTGCGCACGACTGACGGGCGTTCTTTCTCCGCCCCCGACATCGATTCGTATCACGAAACGCGTCCGGAAACCCGGCAGGCGAGCATCCGCACGTCTGCCCGATTCGCGATTGTTGCGCGTTCGGTGTTTTCACCGATTCGATTCTTGCGTCCGGGAAAGCGTCGTGAAGGATTGCACCCTCTACGATGCTACGCGTCGGCCCTCTCGCTGTGGCCGGCAAGAGTCGGCATACATTGCGTACTGCCAACGACCAGATTTCAATGCGGCAGCTCGGAGGAGACGATCTTGAAACGAAAAACCCTTGCCCTTTCCATCGCGGCGGCAGGCCTGTGCGTCGGCACCCAGGCGCATGCGCAGTCGAGCGTGCAGCTCTACGGCCTGATGGACCTGAGCTTTCCGACCTACCGGACCCACGCCGACGCGAACGGCAATCACGTGATCGGCATGGGCAACGAAGGCGAGCCGTGGTTCAGCGGCAGCCGCTGGGGCCTGCGAGGCGCCGAAGACATCGGCGGCGGCACGAAGATCATCTTCCGCCTCGAAAGCGAATTCGTGGTCGCGAACGGCCAGATGGAAGACGAAGGCCAGATCTTCGACCGCGATGCATGGGTCGGCGTCGAGGACGAACGCTTCGGCAAGCTGACGGCCGGCTTCCAGAACACCATCGCGCGCGACGCGGCGGCGATCTACGGCGACCCGTACGGCTCCTCGAAGCTGTCGACCGAGGAAGGCGGCTGGACCAACTCGAACAACTTCAAGCAGATGATCTTCTACGCGGCCGGCCCGACCGGCACGCGCTACAACAACGGCATCGCGTGGAAGAAGCTGTTCAGCAACGGCATCTTCGCGAGCGCCGGCTACCAGTTCAGCAACTCGACGCAGTTCGCGACCGGCTCCGCGTACCAGGTCGCGCTCGGCTACAACGGCGGGCCGTTCAACGTGTCGGGCTTCTACAACCACGTGAACCACGGCGGCTTCACGAACCAGACGTTCTCGGTCGGCGGCAACTACACGTTCGACATCGTGCGCCTGAATGCGGGCTACTTCCGCTACAACGGCGACCAGGGTGCGCTCGGCCAGCGCCACGACGATTCGTGGACGGTGTCGATGAAGATCGCGCCGAAGGGCGCGCTCGACTACGAGCTCGGCTACCAGCAGATGCGCATCAAGAACGCCGCGAACAACGCGGACGGCTTCACGCCGAACGCGAACCTCGGCGCGTTCAGCCTGACCAACGGCGTCGCCAACGGCTTCAAGGAGACGATCTACGGGTCGGTGTTCTATCACCTGAGCAAGCGCACCGAGGTGTACCTGGCCGGCGACTACATGAAGCTGCATGGCGGCTACACGGCGGCGTCGACGTTCGGCGCGAAGAACCAGCTCGAACTGACTTCGGGCGTCCGTACGCGTTTCTGATCTCGAGGCCGGCCATCCGGAGCGGGGCCCATCGCGCCCCGCCGTTCCCTCCGTCCGGGATTCTCCATGCGGGCACGCCGGCGCTTTGCGCCGACCGTGCCCTTTTTTTCGTCCTTTCCGCGGTGCCGCGTGACGCCCGCGAAGCGGCCGCCGGCCGGCCGTGCGAGAACCGGCCCGAAACCGCTTGCGGCCCGTCCGGCGGGCGATCGCGGCCGATGCACGTACGTTCGGCCCACATCGGCGCTTGACCTGCGCCGACCGACTCGCTAGCGTTTCGGGTTTGCCCGGGCGGCCATTGCCGCCGGTGCCGTGAGCGCGCCCGACGTCCTGGCGCGCGCGGCCGGGCTCCGATGGAAAAGACGATGCAGAAACTCGATGCGGCCAGCCCGCAGGCGATGTCGACGGATTTCACCGCCGACAACGTCGCGCGCCTGAAGGCGCTGTTCCCCGAACTCGTGACCGAAGGCCCCGACGGCGCGTCGGTCGACGTCGACGTGCTGAAGGCGCTGATCGGCGAACGCACGGTCGGCGACGCCGACGAGCGCTACGGCTTCCACTGGCACGGCAAGCGCAGCGCACGCCAGGCCGCGCTCACGCCGTCGACGGGCACGCTGCGCCCCTGCCCCGACGACAGCGTCGCATGGGACGACACGCGTCATCTCGTGATCGAGGGCGACAACCTCGACGTGATGAAGCTGCTGCACAAGAGCTACGCGGGCAAGGTGAAGCTCGTCTACATCGACCCGCCGTACAACACGGGCAGCGATTTCGTCTATCCGGACGACTTCAGCGACAGCATCCGCCATTACCTGGCGATGACCGGGCAGACCCAGGGCGGCGCGAAGCGCAGCACCAATACCGAGGCGAACGGCCGGTTCCATACCGACTGGCTGAACATGATGTATCCGCGCCTGAAGCTCGCGCACGCGCTGTTGTCCGACGAAGGGCTGATCGCCGTGCACATCGACGAGCACGAGGTGCATGCGCTGGTGCTGATGCTGCGCGAGATCTTCGGCGAGGAGAACGAGCTCGGCGTCGCTGTGTGGGACAAGCGCAACCCGAAGGGCGACGCGCGCGGCGTCGCGTACCAGCACGAATCGCTGGTGCTGTTCGCGCGCAATGCCGAGACGCTGCTCGAACAGGCGCCGCTCAAGCGCCCGAAGCGCAATGCGCAGCGCATGCTCGACGCCGCGCATGACGCGGTGTACCGCAGCGGCAACGCGAAGGACGCGCAGAAGGCATACCGCGCGTGGATGAAGGCGCAGACCAACCTGTCCGGCGGCGAAGTGATGTACGACCGGCTGTCGGAAGACGGCCGCGTGTACCGCCTCGTGTCGATGGCATGGCCGAACAAGAAGAAGGCGCCGGAAGAGTATTTCACGCCGCTGATCCACCCGGTCACCGGCAAGCCGTGCGCGATGCCGGCGCGCGGCTGGCGCAATCCGCCCGCGACGATGCAGGCGCTGATCGAGCGCGGCCAGATCGAATTCGGCGCGGACGAAAGCACGCAGCCGCAGCGGATCTACTACCTCGACGAGAACATGTACGAGAACGTGCCGTCGGTACTGCCGTTCGCCGGCTCCGACGACGCGCTGCTGAAGACGCTCGGGATCCCGTTCGACCTGCCGAAGCCGGTCGATTTCGCAGCGGCCGTGATCGGCTGGTGCACGCGCGGCGACGACATCGTGCTCGACTGCTTCGCGGGCTCCGGCTCGACCGGCCACGCGGTGATGCAGGTGAACGCGACCGACGGCGGCGCGCGCCGCTACGTGCTTGTGCAACTGCCCGAAGCGCTCGACCGCCGTGACAAGACGCAGCAGAGCGCGGCCGATTTCTGCACGAAGCTGAAGAAGCCCGCGACGCTCGCCGAAATCACGAAGGAGCGCCTGCGCCGCGCCGCGCAGCAGGTCGCGCGCGACTATCCGGAAAGCTATGGCGACCTCGGCTTCCGCGTGTACCGGCTCGACACGACCAACGTGATCGAGTGGGACCCGCGCCGCGACGACTTCGACCACGCCCTCTTCGCGTCCGTCGAGCACGTGAAGACCGGCCGCACCGAGGACGACCTGCTCGCCGAGCTGACGCTGAAGCTCGGCCTCGACCTGTGCACGCCGGTCGAGCATCACCAGGTGGCCGGCAAGACCGTGCACCTGATCGGCCGCTCGATCGTCGCGTGCTTCGATGCGCGCATCTCGCGCGACGACGCGGGCCCGCTCGCCGACGGCATCGTCGAGTTGCTCGACGCGACCGGCGCGTCGCATGACGTCACGTGCCTGTTCCGCGACAGCGGTTTCGTCGACGACGTCGCGAAGCTCAATCTCGCCGCGCTGCTCGAACAGCACGGCGTGAAGCGCGTGCGGAGCCTGTGATGCGGCTGCACTTCGAAGCGGATCTCGACTACCAGCGCGAGGCGATCGACGCCGTCTGCGACCTGTTTCGCGGCCAGGAATCGTATCGCGGCGATTTCAGCGTGCTCGCGAACGCCGCGCCCGGCACCACGGCCGCAGCTCAAGGCTCGCTCGGCTTCGCGGTATCCGAACAGGGCGTCGGCAACCGGCTGTCGCTGACCGACGACGCGCTCGCACGCAATCTCGCCGACGTGCAGTTGCGCGGCGGGCTGCCGCCGTCCGGCCTGCCCGGTTCGCGCGACTTCACCGTCGAGATGGAGACCGGCACCGGCAAGACCTACGTGTACCTGCGCACGATCTTCGAGCTGAACCGCCGCTACGGCTTCACGAAGTTCGTGATCGTCGTGCCGTCGATCGCGATCAAGGAAGGCGTGCACAAGACGCTCTCGATCACCGAGGATCACTTCCGCGCGCTGTACGCGGGCGTGCCGTACGACTACTTCCTGTACGACTCCGCGAAGCTCGGCCAGGTGCGCCACTTCGCGGCGAGCGCGGCGATCCAGGTCATGGTGATGACGGTGGCCGCGATCAACAAGAAGGAAATCAACAACCTCTACAAGGACAGCGAGAAGACCGGCGGCGAGAAGCCGATCGACCTGATCCGCGCGACGCGGCCGATCGTGATCGTCGACGAGCCGCAGAGCGTCGACGGCGGGCTCGAAGGGCGCGGCCGCGAAGCGCTGGCCGCGATGGCGCCGCTCTGCACGCTGCGCTATTCGGCGACGCACGTCGACCGTCACCACATGGTGTACCGGCTCGACGCGGTCGACGCGTACGAGCGCAAGCTCGTCAAGCAGATCGAGATCGCGTCGGCGATCGTCGAGGACGCGCACAACAAGCCGTACGTGCGGCTCGTCGGCGTGTCGAACCGGCGCGGCGCGATCAGCGCGCGCGTCGAGCTCGATGTCGCGACGGCGGCCGGCGTGAAGCGCCAGATCGTGTCGGCCACCGACGGCGACGATCTCGAGCGCCTGACCAAGCGTGCGCTATACGCGGGGCTGCGAATCGGCGAAGTGCATGCGCTGAAGGGCGCCGAATACGTCGAGCTGCGCCATCCGGAAGGCGAGGCGTTCCTGTCGCTCGGCGAGGCATTCGGCGACATCGACACGCTCGCCGTGCAGCGCGAGATGATCCGCCGCACGATTCGCGAGCATCTCGACAAGGAGCTGCGCCTCGCGGAACGCGGCGTGAAGGTGCTGTCGCTGTTCTTCGTCGATTCGGTCGAGCGCTATCGCCGCTACGACGAGAACGGGATGCCCGTGAAGGGCGACTACGCGCTGATCTTCGAAGAGGAATATGCGCGTGCGGCGCGCGTGCCGGCCTACCGTGCGCTATTTGACGGTGTCGACGTGGCGCTCGAAGTCGGACGCGCGCACAACGGCTACTTCTCGATCGACCGCAAGGGCGGCTGGACCGACACGAGCGAGAGCAGCGCCGCAGCCCGCGAGAACGCGGAGCGCGCGTACGGCCTGATCATGCGCGAGAAGGAAGCGCTGCTGTCGTTCGACACGCCGCTGAAATTCATCTTCTCGCACTCGGCGCTGAAGGAAGGCTGGGACAACCCGAACGTGTTCCAGATCTGCACGCTGCGCGACATCCAGACCGAACGCGAGCGCCGCCAGACGCTCGGCCGCGGGCTGCGCCTCGCCGTCGACCAGGACGGCGAACGGGTGCGCGACGCGGGCGTGAACACGCTCACCGTGATCGCGACCGAGCGCTACGAGTCGTTCGCGGAGAACCTGCAGAAGGAAATCGAGGCCGATACCGGCATCCGTTTCGGGATCGTCGAGGAGCACCAGTTCGCGGCGCTGCCCGTGCAGGAAGGCGACGGGCCCGCGCATGCGCTCGGCATCGAGCTGTCGCGCGTGCTGTGGAACCATCTGCACGAACAGGGCTATGTCGACGCGCAGGGCAAGGTGCTCGACAGGCTGAAGGATGCGCTGCGCCAGAGCGCGCTCATGCTGCCGGACGCATTCGAGATGCTGCGCGCGCCGATCGTCGCGACGCTGCGCAAGCTGTCGGGCCGCTTCGCGGTACGCAATGCGGACGAGCGCCGCGCGATCGCGCTGCGGCGCGATGCGTCGGGCAAGGCCGTCGTGTTCGGCGAGGATTTCCGCGCGCTGTGGGACCGTATCCGCCATCGCACCGTGTACCGCGTCGAGTTCGACAACGCGAAGCTCGTGCGCGACTGCGCGACCGCGTTGCACGACGCGCCGGACATCGCGCGTGCGCGGCTGCAGTGGCGCAAGGCCGAGATCGATATCGGCAAGGCCGGCATCGAGGCGATCGAGGTGGCCGGCGCCGGTACGGTGCTGATCGACGAAGGCGAGCTACCGCTGCCCGACCTGCTCACCGAGTTGCAGGACCGTACGCAGCTCACGCGCCGCTCGCTCGCGACGATCCTGGCCGACAGCGGCCGGCTCGACGATTTCCGCGTGAATCCGCAGCAGTTCATTGCGGTTGCGGCCGATGCGATCAACCGCTGCAAGCGGCTCGCGCTCGTCGCGGGCATCGCGTACCGCAAGCTCGGCGAGCGCCACGTGCATGCGCTCGAGTCGTTCGAGAGCGAGGCGCTGACCGGTTATCTGCGCAACCTGCGGCCCGATGCGCGGAAATCGATCCACGAAGCGGTCGTGTGCGAGACGGACGCGGAGCGCGCGTTCGCCGATGCGCTCGAAGCGCACGACGGCGTGAAGCTGTACGCGAAGCTGCCCGCGTGGTTCCGCGTGGCGACGCCGCTCGGCAGCTATCACCCGGACTGGGCCGTGCTCGCGGAACAGGATGGCGGCGAGCGGCTGTACTTCGTCGTCGATACGCCGAATGCGGACGGCAACGTGCCGAGCGAGCACGAGCGCGCGAAGCTCGCGTGCGGCGAAGCGCATTTCCGTGCGCTGGTGGACGGCGACGGCGCGGCACGCTTCGTGCGCGTCAGGCAGGCGGACGCGTTGTTCGAACCCGCGGCGCCGCTGGCGGGCGCCGGGCGCTGAAACGAAGGGCGGCGACGAGCCGCCCCAGACGGCTGACGAACCCCACGTTTTTCGGAGCGTGGGGTTTTGTTTTTCCAGGAACGGGTCGGAGGATCGCGTAGAGCAAGCAGATCGATCTGCTGCGCAAACGGCTTACGAGGCGAGTTTTTTCATGGATCGGGCTGTGTGCCGGCACCGGTGCGATGCCCGCTTCCGGCGTCGATTTCCCGCCGGTTATCCGCGTGAAAGCGATTTGTATTCTTGCGCGTTCGCGGCGCGGTTACGGCTGGTTGCAAATCGGGTCGGCACGATGTTTTTGCGCGACAGCGGCATTGCGTTGCCGCAATGAAAAAGGGCGCCGAAGCGCCCTTCCATCGCATGCCGGCGCCGCGCTTACAGCGTGCGGCCGAATGCGTTGTGATGCGAATGATGCGTGGACGTCGACGCATGCGTGGTATGGCCATGCGTATGCCCGTGCGTGTGACCGTGGCCCGGCTGCGTGCCGGCGCGATCGGCGATCGTATCGGAGCGGTCGGCCGCGCGCGCCAGGCCCTTGTCGCGGTCGCCCGCGTGCACGCTGTTCGAGTTGCTCAGCGCCGAGCCGCTCATGTGGCCAGCGGACATGCCGCCCGCGTTGCCGCCGGAGCCGCCTGCGCCATGACCGCCACCGTTGCCACCGCCATTGCCGCCGGCAGCCGCATACGCGGAAACCGTGCCGAGCGCGAGCAACGCGGCGGTCAGTACGGACAGGTATCGTTGATGTTTCATCTTGTGCTCCCTGGAGCGCGTTTGTGTGATTGCATTCTAGGAACGCGCACGATTCGCGCCACACCATGTTGTAAATGATCGTAACGATGCGGGCGGCGCCCATTCGTCAGATCAAACCGGATGGCGCCGCAATCCTGTCATGCGAGATCGGAACAACGAAGCAGGAAGTCGCGGCGCCGCAGCGCCGCCCCGGTGACGCTCGCGCTTACTGCGCCGGCTGCATGCCCTGCGCGGCGGCCTTGTGCTGCGCGGCCTGCTCTTCCGCGTGCTTCTTCGCCATGTGGTGGCCGACGATACAGCCGCCGACCGCGCCGACGACGGCGTGGTGCCCGGCGTAGTGGCCGGCAACACCGCCGACCACCGCGCCCTTCATGCAGCCCGCCGCGTGCGCGCTGCCGATCGTTGCGAGCGCAACGACGGCGGCGGTGGCGCACAGCCTGATGTGTCGAATGGGCATCATGTGTTCACACTCCTCTTGTATTGATTATTCGAACCGCTTAATCCCAGCGGCCGCCGCGCCAGCCGCTGCGATCGCGCCACTCGTGCTCGCGCCATTCACGGCGGCGCCACTCGTGTTCGCGCCATTCGCGCTGACGCCAGCCGTCGCCGCGCCAACCGTCGCCGCGCCAACCGTCATCGCGATAGCCGACCGGCGCGTACATGACCGGCGGAGGCGGAGCCACGTAGACGGGCGCCGGCGCCGCGTAGACGCCCGGCACGCCGATGCCGACCGACAGGTCGACGTGGGCCGATGCGACGCCCGAGGCTGCCAGCGCCGCTACACCAAGAACTGCACCGAGAATAAGTTTCTTGCTCATCTCGCGACTCCCTGCACGTGTCGTGCGTCATGTGAATACGGTTCGGAGTCTAGGCACGGGGCGCCGACACAGGTGAAACGGGTATGCGAGACCGGTAACGGACGTTTACGGCCATCCGCAAAGCCTTGCAGGACAAGGGAGAGGCGGCATTCCAGGCACCGTTGCAACGGCGCATCGAGCCGGTAAAAGGGGATTTTCGGCACGAAACCGGGCGATCGGAACGCGCCTGCGTGCACCGGAGTGTGCCGGTGTGCCCGGATTACGAACCGCCCGCACCGTGCGCGAGCGGTTCGCCGGAGCGGGCGCTACGCGCGGATATCGTCGACGCTGCGCAGCCAGTGCACGCTGAACAGGTTGTCCGCGTCGGTCCACACCGTATCGGGCTCGAATCCTGCGCGGCGCGCGATCGCATGGAAGCCGTCGATCGTGAACTTGTGCGAGTTCTCCGTGTGGATCCGCTCGCCGGCTTCGAAGCGGAACGCGTGGCCGCGCACGTGCACCGTCTGCGCGAGGTCGCTGACGAGATGCATCTCGATGCGCTGCCGCTCGCGGTCGTAGAACGCGCAATGCGAGAACGCGTCGAGATCGAAGTCGGCGCCGAGCTCGGCGTTCGCGCGCGCGAGCAGGTTCAGGTTGAACTGCGCGGTCACGCCCTGCGCGTCGTTGTACGCGTGATGCAGCGTGCGCTCGTCCTTCACGAGATCGGCGCCGACCAGCAAGCCGCCGCCGCGCAGCAGCCGCGCGGCATCGCGCAGGAACGCGTCGGCCTCTTCCGGCGAGAAGTTGCCGATCGTCGAGCCGGGAAAGAAGCCGATGCGCCGCCGCGGCGTCGCGCTCAGCTCGGCCAGTTGCTCGGCCTTCGTGTAGTCGGCCGCGATCGGCGCGACGTCGAGCCACGGATAGGCCGAACGCAGCCGCGCGGCTGCGCCGTGCAGGTAGTCGGCCGAGATGTCGACCGGCACGTAACGCGCCGGCGCGTTCGCGTAGTTGCCCGCGAACGCGTCGAGCAGCACGCGGATCTTCTCGAGCGAGCCCGCGCCGAATTCGACGATGTCCGCATGCGGGCCGACGCGCCGCACGATCTCCGCCGCGCGATCGCGCAGGATGCCGAGCTCGGTGCGTGTCGGGTAGTACTCGGGCAGTTCGCAGATGCGGTCGAACAACGCCGAGCCGGCCGCATCGTAGAAGTATTTCGGCGGAATGCTGCGCGGCGTGCGCGACAGTCCGTCGATCAGGTCGCGCTCGAACGCGCTCGGCCGCGAATCGCGGGCGGGTTGCTGGCCACCGCTCGTGGCCGTCAGGTCAGACGTCTCGCGCAAGTCGCACCCCCGTGAATTGCCAGCGCGCGGCCGGCGGAAAGAAATTGCGGTACGTCGGCCGTTCGTGCCCGGGCGGCGTCGCGATGCTGCTGCCGCGCAGGACCTGCTGCCCGACCATGAACTTGCCGTTGTATTCGGCCGCGACACCCGCGAGCGGCCGAAAGCCCGGATACGGCTCGTACGACGAACGCGTCCACTGCCACACGTGCCCGAGCATCTGCCTGATGCCGTCCGCGGCGAACGCGGCTTCCCATTCGAACTCGGTCGGCAGCCGCGCGCCGGCCCATTCCGCATACGCGGCCGCTTCGTAGAAGCTCACGTGACACACCGGTGCGTCGGGCGCGAGCGGTTCGACGCCGTGCAGGCCGAACGTGCGCCGTACGCGCGTGGCGGCCGCATCGTCGTCGTCGGGCATCCAGTACGCGGGCCCTTGCCACCCTTCCCGCTGCACCGTGGCCCAACCGTCCGACAGCCAGAATTCGGGGCGCGTGTAGCCGCCGTCGGCGACGAACGCCGCGAATTCCGCATTCGTCACGAGCCGGTTCGCGATTTCGTATGGCCGCACGAGTGCGGTGTGGCGCGGCCGTTCGTTGTCGAACGAGAACGTATCGCCGTCGTGGCCGATCTCGACGAGCCCGCCCGGCTGGTGCAGCCAGTGCAACGGGCCTGCGTCGCCCGCGGCCAGCGCGGCTTGCGCGTCGGCCCCGTTGCGCGGCCGGAATGCCGGCTTCAGCGGATTGCACGAGAACGCATGCAGCATGTCCGTGACGATCAGCTCCTGGTGCTGCTGCTCGTGATGCAGGCCGAGCTCGATCTCGGGTGCGATCACCTCGAGCAGCGCCGCATCCGCACCGGCCAGCGCGTGCAGCATCGCCTCGTCGACGTGCTGCCGGTACGCGTGCACCTCATCGAGCGACGGACGCGTGAGCAGCCCGCGCTGCGGCCGCGGATGGCGCGGGCCGAGCGCTTCGTAATAGGAATTGAACAGGAACTGGAAGGCGTCGTTGAACGGCGCGTAGCCGGGCACGCGGCGCATCAGCACGACGGTTTCGAAGAACCAGGTCGTATGCGCGAGGTGCCATTTCGTCGGGCTCGCGTCGGGCATCGACTGCACGGCCTGGTCTTCGGCGGACAGCGTCGCGGTCAACGCGACGCTATGGGTGCGCACGTCCTGGAAACGGCGCTGAAGCTGTGATGCAAGGAGGCTCATCGGTTTACCGTTCACGTCGCGATTCGCTGCGTTGCGTTGCCGGAAAAGGGAAAGCCTTGCGCATGATGCGCGCGGCTGACGTGCGACCTGCTGCTGCGTCGTCGGGCAGCCGGCGCGCGCGCCGGGCCGCTGATGCGGCTTCACTTCATCTGCCCGTGCAGAACAGTATGGTCCAGAAATGTGAATGCTGCGAATCGGGATGCCGATGAAACGCAGTCGAAAGACAAATGAAAGTGTTGGCCACGCGCGCGTCGCGTGCGTGACAAGCCGTCGATGTCTGTCGGAGCACGGCCGTGCGGGGTCTCACAACGCGCATGCCGGCGATTGTGGCTACTGACGGACCATGACATCCGCGCGGCGATCGTGATGGCGTCGGTGATGTATGGGTTCTCGTCTGACAAACGCCATTACGTCGTTCGTTCGTGGTGGTCGGCGCCCTGCTGACCCGCCCCGCGTTCCCGCGCGCTTCGCAAATTTTTTTGCGTCGATGTCACACACGCGAGGGCTCGCTCGTCATATCACCGGAACCCACACGAAAGGAGAAGGAACCATGACTGCGAAACTCAATCCGTTTGCCGCCGCGCCCGCACTGATGAAGAACTGGATGACCGTGTCGGTCGCCGCCGCCGGGAGCCTCGAGCCGACGCTGATCGAGCTGGTCAAGATCCGCGCATCGCAAATCAACGCGTGCGCGAACTGCATTAACATGCACACCGCCGAGGCGCGCGAGCAAGGCGAGACCGAGCAGCGCATCTACTTGCTGTCCGCGTGGCGCGAAGCGCCCTGCTACACCGACCGCGAACGCGCGGCGCTCGGCTGGACCGACGCGCTCACGCGGCTGTCCGAGGGCCACGCCGCGCACGAAGCGGCCTATGCGGCGCTGAACGACCACTTCAGCCAGGAGGAACAGGTGAAACTCACGCTGATGATCAACGTGATCAACGGCTGGAACCGGCTCGCCGTCGGCTTCGGGCTGTGGATCGAGCCGGCCGACGCGAAGGCCGCTGCCGCGAAGATGGTTGCCTGATGACGAACCCCGATCCGGCCAAGGGCAGCGCCGAGGAACGGGCCGACGCGGCCGCGAGCTTCGACCCGCTGCGCCGTACGCTGATCCGCGTCGCGTACCGGATGCTCGGTTCCGTCGCGGATGCCGAGGACATGGTGCAGGAGGCGTTCATCCGCTGGATGGACGTCGACCGCACCGAGGTGCGCGTGCCCGAGGCATTCCTGCGCCGCATGGTGATGCGCATGTGCCTCGACCAGCTGAAGTCCGCGCGGCACCAGCGCGAGACCTATATCGGCCCATGGCTGCCCGAGCCGGTCGTCGAGGAAGACGAACAGGAGGACGTCACGCTGCCGCTGCTGCTTGCGCTCGAACGGCTCTCGCCGCTCGAACGTGCGGCGTTCCTGCTGCACGACGTGTTCGGCCTCGAGTTCGACGAAGTGGCTACGACGATCCAGCGCGACCCGGCCGCGTGCCGGCAGCTCGCCGCACGCGCTCGCACGCATGTGCGCGAGGCGCGGCCGCGGTTTCACGTCGAGAAGCAACGTGGGATCGAGCTGGCCGAGGCGTTCTTCGCGGCATCACGCAGCGGCGACATGCGTGCGCTCGGCGCGATGCTCGCCGAGGACGTGAGCCTGCATTCGGACGGCGGCGGCAAGCGCGCGGCCGCAGGCAAGCCGGTGTTCGGCTTCGAGCGCGTGATGAAGGTGCACGAGTATCTGGCCGAACTGTTCGCCGCGCATGCGTCGAAGCTCGTGCGCGCGGGGTTCATCAACGGGTTGCCGGGTTTCGTTACGCTGGAATCGGATGGTGAGCTGCAGACGACGGCGCTCGAGATCGAGGACGGGAAGATCGTCGCGATCTATGTCGTGCGGAATCCTGACAAGTTGAAGCATCTGCATTGAGGGTGGCGGGACCGTGCGCCGCGTGCCGTATGGATGCACGACGACGGCGCCCTCCGCTCGCTTCTGTCCGCCCTGCTTTGCCGGTCGCCGGTGAGCGCGATCAATACGTCGCGACCATGACGTTGCGGATCATGATCATCAGGAAACCGAGCAGCGGCGTCGCGATGGCGAACCCGGTTGCCGCAAGCCAGTTCGTGCCGCCTTGCGCTTCAAGCAGCGCGAGAAACGATTGGTTCGACGTCGCGTTCGGCCGCAGCTTTTCGATATTGCGTTCGACGTGCGTCTTGTAGATGCCGTTCCCGCACCAGCCGAGCGCAACTGCGATCCCGATGGTGATCGGGTCGAGCGTGCTCGATTCGAAGTATTTCGGGAAGTACAGCAACTCGACCAGCGTGATGCCGAGCGTGACGCCCAGCACGGCGGCCGCCTGCCAGTACATGCATCGATACGCCATCCAGACCGGGCCCAGGAAGCACGCTGCCCAGTTCCAGGACTGCCGGTTCTTGCGCGATGCGGCGATCTCCCACTTTCGTTCGAACCAGGCGGCTTTCTTGCCGACGTAAGCGGCGATTTCGTCGTTGCTCGCGGACGATGCGGTGGTCGTGACCTCGGACATGGTCGTTTGCTCTCAGTCGCGCGAATCGCGCGTTGTTGTTTTGATGCGGTTTGGGTGCGCCGGAAATCGGGCGGCTCGCGCTGCAACGCGCTTCGATGCGCACACGATTCTACTCGGTGTGTATTGCAGGTCGGGATGTCGATGAGGATGCGATGCCGTGGATCGCGTGCAACGCATCGGGGCACCATGCGTTGTTTCGGCCGGAAAAAGAAAAACGCCACGCGAAGTTGCCGCGTGGCGTTTGTATGTTTGGCGAGCCAGATTGCCTGTAGGCAATTCGCGCTGCCGACCCCTTCATTTTGTTCGTTGGTAGGCTCGATTGGATTCGAACCAACGACCCCCACCATGTCAAGGTGGTGCTCTAACCAACTGAGCTACGAGCCTAAGAAGCCGCGAATTATAGAGACGGTTTTCGCAGAGCACAAGCCCCTTCGTGAAAATTTCTTGAATCGAGGGGCGTGTGGTCTTGCTGGTTGCTGCGCGTGCCTGATGCCTGGTGTCACAGCGAAACGCGTCCGCGCCGCGAGGTTATCCACACGCCCCTCTGGATAACCGTCCTGCAAGCCTCTGGATTCACAGTGGAGCGATTGAGGATATGTCGTCGCGGCTGTGAATCGACGAAAAGTTGTTCTGTGCTCCGCGGAGCTGTTCACGTGACACGCCCATGGTTATGCATCCTGCTTCGTGTTGATAATTCAGTGCGTTAGGGAGGTTATCCACTGTGAGACACATGGCTTGTTAACTATCACTACGTATGTATACGAACCCTGTTAACACCTTTGGATAAGCACAGTCCGGCGACTGTGATCCGCGCGGGATATGCACTGCGTGCGGTGAACGGATGAACGACGCGGCAGGCTGTGGGGCATGTGAGAGGTGTGCGAACAGCCATGTCTGTAGAATCGCCAGCATTCAGGATGCAACGGCCTGGCGGACAGGTTCACGGCGATGACCGATTCTTCGTTGACCCGGCTCGACGCGCTCGATATCGATGCGGTCGTATGCCGATTGCAGCAATTCCCGGGCGACATCGTGTTCGAGCAACGCGTGTCGATACCGGAGGCCGAAGTCCTGTGTTGCCGCTACAAGGGCGAGCGATTCAACGTGAAGTTCGATCTCGGTTACGGGATGTTTGTCGATCGCGTCGGAGAACTGTCTCGCCAAGACATCGACGCAATCGTCGGATGGCTTGCGACGACGTAAGCCGGCCAAACTGAGAGGCACAAGGATTTGATCGATTCACTGACTGCGCTGCAGCGCTGGTACGAATCGCGTGGCGATGGCTTGCGGTTGTCGTGACCGACGTGATGGCTGCCGCCGATGTGCTGACGCAGTTGGGCTTCGTTCGGCAATCCGATCGCTGGGAACGCGCGATCGCAGACGATACCGACCGCCAGGCACTCGTTGCCGCGCTTGTTGATCTGGATGCGCTGTTCTCCTCGGGTCGCGACTGGAGCCCGCAGGCGCTCGTCGAGTATTACCGGGAGATCGGCGTCGTGCGGCGCGGATACCGTTCGGTTGCGTGGCGCAAGCCGACGCAATACGTCATCGAGCAGCATGACTGAATCACGCGAGGCAAGGTCATGACGTACACAATCCTGATGGTGTCGCGCCGCGAGATCGTGCTATCCGATGGGCACCGCACCGTGCGAGCGCCTGGCGAAGCATTGCTGCCCGGCGTGGGCAACGGGTCTGCATTCGTCGTCTACATCGATTCCATGAAGTACATCGAATCGGAAAACGATGGCGAGACGATCGATGCCGTTACGCGCCAAGCCGTGATTTCGGCGATCACCGCGTATTTCTCGTCGCGACGCGCGACTGTCGAGTTCGAACCCTGAGCCATCGATGAGGATGACCGACACGATGAAACCGAAGAACGACCCGGGCGACGCGAGCACTGCCCGCAACCGGAGCTGGTAATGGGACCCATTCTCTGCCGTCGGCACGGTCGCGACAACGGGATGACAACATCGGCGGGCATTGCCGCGCTCATCCGGCAGCGCGGGCAGTGCTCGTCCGGCGAGCTCGTGAAGGTTTCGCTCGATCGGCCGAAATACAGCTGGGAAATGTGGATGCTGCGCGCCGAACTCGTCGAGCACGAGGTCGATGCGACCTTTATCGACCATGTTGCGCACGTGAAGGCGTTTCCGAAGATTGCGGCGCTGGAGCGCTTGCGCGTGTATCTGTGTTCGGCATGCCTGGACGAACTGCTCGTGCGCTCAGGCGAGGTGCCCTATAAACCGACGACGACGGAGCAGGCGTTCGACACGTCCGTCGTCGCGGCGAATGCGAATTGGCCGCGCGACTTCGCGCGCTGCGAGTTGCACGGGTTGATCCGGCCGACGCGGACCTCACCGGATATCGAGGCCGCGATCTTGTCGATCGACGTGATCCGCGATTGTCACGTCGTGCAGGTGACCAATGCCAGCGTGCAGCACGGAGCCACGCATTGGTTTGACGAAGCGTTCTTGCACAAGGTGCTCGGGACGGATATCGACATCGTTGAATCGACGTTACGCATCGATGATCGGGCCATGTTTATGCGGATGTGGAACGCCGGTGAGCTCGTGTGTCCCGACTGCCTGCGGGAGGTGCTGGAACGTAGCGGTCTGCGCAACAAGGACACGCGGACGTGAGCGTAGCGGAGCAATCGTGACGGACACGATCAAGCAGTACGACATGACGGACGACGCCACCCGGCGCAAGATTTTCTGGCTGCTTCAACGCTTGACGAGCCTGTCGCTCTGGACGCGCAAGCGCGATGCGTTTGCGCTATTCGCGAACGCGTATGAGCATGCAGTGAACACGTGGCCCGATGATGATCCGGCGTCCATACAGGACACCCACTTTCCGATCATCGCCGACATTCTCGCTGCTTACGATCGAGGACTGACCGAGCTGGCCCGAGGGAACCGGCTCGGCTGGCGGAGCGGTGGGCCGTTCAAGCACGTGTACCGGCAATATCACCTTCTGGACGCGTATTTCTACCCTCATCCCGATTACTGGGATCGCGGCGGGCAGATTGCCCCGTACCCGCCGAAGATCGACTCGCTGGCCCGACTGCTGCATGCATCGGAATACCAGATGGAGTATGCGCCGTTCGATTCGGGCGATCGATTCGGCAACCTCGCACAACTGCGCTCGGCAAGACGGCTGTTGTCCCCGGATGCCTATGAGCGCAACTTCCACACGCTTTCGTACCCGGTATTTCCGGAGGAACTGCCCGCGGTTCCGCAAGCGGTGGGCCCGGTGATCTGGACCGGCCGGAAAGTGCCTTGCGACGGTATTTGGGAGCCTGTCGTCGTCGGGTGGTCGAGGCGGCCGGGCATCGTGCCGATCGTCGTGCCCGGTTTGCGTAATGGAGGTTGCTTCAATTATTTCGTTCGGGGCACTCGTGCGCCGAACCTCACGGATGATTTCCCGGGATTGCTCGTCCCGACGTGCTGGCGATTGCTGTGGGAAGACCGGCGTTACGTGAACAGCGCCGTTCCCGACGAATCGCGGTATTTCCTCGAACCGCGGCAAGTGCCGCAGACGAGCATGAACCCGTGATATCCGGAAAACACCATGAGCGAGCTGAATTTCGGCGAGGTCGATTGATGTTCCGTCCGCCTCGATACCGCGACGCTGCTCGGCCTGAAATACGCCTATGAGAATTTTGCGAAGACCGGGCAGGATCTGCGCAACTTCGAGATCTGCATCACGGACGAAAGCGCTGCCAGGGTCGATCCGAAACCCGAGGGCGCTGTCATCAGCGTGACGTTCCTCGCGAAGATGCCGCCCGGCATGCGCGGGCTCGGCAACGCGAGTCCGCTCGGGACGTCGATCGAGTATGTCGTTTCTCCGGAAACCGGCGAGATTCTCAAGGTTTGTCTGACCAAGTGACTGCGTAGTCGGTGAAGGTGGTCGGCCTGCGTATGTGGATAACCGCGACACAAACAACGCGAAACGCTGTGCGAGCAAAAGGTGAGGGCGCACCCGAATCGCAAGCCGGGTGCGGATCCCGGCGAATTCGGACCATGACAAGCCGATCCGAATGCGCAAGCACACGGCTTGACGGAGGGCAGCCTGCTCTACGACGTGGGCGATTGCGGAATGTGCGTCGCGTTTCGTACGCTTGTCGACGGTCCGCATGTGGACAACTCGCACACCCAACCAGTCGAATCGCTGTGCGTCGAGCGGGTGAGCACCTTGCATTCGACCACGCGAATCAGCCCGAACGCCTTGTCTGGCAGGGTCTCGCCGGAATAGAGCAGACGATGCGGATAGTTTTCGTGCGATCCGTCGTGATTGAATGCCTTGTGGATATCGAGAAGTCAAAGCACTCGAAGACCTGTGCATTCAATGGGTGAGGGTAATCGAATTCGGTGTAGTGTTCGCGTTATCTCACGGGTTGTGGATATCGCACGCCAAAACAACCCGAAACACTGTGCAAGCCGAAGGTGAGCGAGTCGACCGATGACCACGCGCGGTGTCGCCATGATCGATGTGGATATCCTGTTCCGCGGCGACTCGAAACCCTGTGATTCTAAAGGGCGAGGGCGCCGGCGTTGTTTCGATGTGGACAACAGACCAGGAAAGTCAGTCGAAACGCTGTGTAAGCGAGTGGTGAGCGCGAGCGCGGCCCAGCCAGCAAAGCCGCATGATTCGGGGCGCCGGCGGCCACCGGGGACCGCCAGCAGCGCGCGCATCGTACCACTCAAGTCTGCTGATCGAGCGCCTGCACGACCGCCTTTTCCCCAAGACTCCCAGCCGGCCCGACCACCGCATAGTTGAGCCCGTTCACCGACCCGTACCGCGCCAGCAGCGCGCCATCCATGCGTTGCCCGGCCGGCAGCAGCCGATGTTTCGATTCCGCCGGCCGGAGATAGAAGCTCAGCGTTCGCCCGGCACCGTCCTCATAGAGCACCATCGCAGCCGTGGCTCCGCTGTCCGTCGTGAACAACCGTCCGCCGACCGGCCTGAACCCCGCGGCGCTCAAATCCGGCAGCCGTGCCGAAGCCCCGACGCGCCTGGTGAGCCACCCCTGCAAATCGCCCGCACCCGTCGGCCGATAATCGACCTTTGCCGTCTGATCGACCACCATCATCCGGTAAGCCTCGACCGCATCGCTCATCGGCGCGACAGCCGGCGCCGCGTTCCACCCGCGCGCCTGCCAGCCGCCGAACGTCCCCAGCCCGACGCAGAACACGAACGAAGCCGCCATCGCGAACCGCATCCGCTTGCGCTCCACGCGCCGTCCACGAATCGCCGCCGGATCCAGCGCCGGGTTATCCGCCGGCATCCGCACGCTCTCCAGCGCGGCCCTCAACCGCTGCGCATCCTGCTGCCATTGCTTCACCTGTTCCGCGCGCTCCGGATGCAGCGCGAGATAACGCTCGACCGCGGCGCGCGCATCGTCGTCGAGCTGGCCGTCGACATAGGCCTGAAGGTCGTGTTCGTTCGGAGGCGTGTTCATTTTTTCATCAAGCGCAAAGAAGGAGCGGGAAGCTCGCCGTCGCTGAGCTGGCGCAGCGCCTGGCGCGCGCGGGAGAGCCGCGACATCACGGTGCCGATCGGCACGTCGAGCAGGTCGGCGACTTCCTGATAGGTGAAGCCCTCGACCGCGACGAGCAACAGCAGGCTACGCTGCTCGTCGGAGAGCCGGCCGAACGCTTCGAGCGTCGCGCGCGCCGCGAATTCGCGTTCGGCCGACGGCCAGTGCGCTTCGTCATCGTCGCGGATGCGGCCGAGCAGCCACGCGTAGCGCTTTGCGCTGCGTTTGCCGTCGAGAAACTGCCGGTAAAGGATCGTGAAGAGCCAGCTGCGCAGCGACGCGTCGTCGCGGCGGCTCGTCCAGCGCGACAGCGCGCGCTCGAGCGTCGACTGGACGAGATCGTCGGCCGCGTGGACGTCGCGCGCCAGCCAGAGCGCGAAGCGTCGCAGCCTGGGGAGGAGTTCGCGCAACGCTTCGTCGTCGAGGGCGGTGGAGGGCATGGCCGGGCCGGTTGCCGAAAGGGTCGAGATGCCGCGTAGGACGCCGGCGCGTGCCGATTATTCCATCAAGTCTAGGAAAAAATTTTTCGTGGAATAAAGCGGCGCGGGTGGCGTCCTACGCGGGTTCGACAATGATCTGACGATCAGGAGTGCATCCATGAAGCAATCTTCCTCTTCTTCGCCGCAGCGCGAGCCCGGGCGCGGGTGGTGGCGCTGGGCCGCGATCGGCGGCGCGGTGGCCGGCGTGGCCGTCGCGTTCGGGTATGCCGGCGGGTGGCTCGCGCCGGCGCGTCTGACCCCGCAGCGGCTCGTCGACGCGCTGCAGACCAACAGTGGCATCCATCCGGGCTACCGGCGCAATCACGCGAAGGGCGTGTGCGTGACCGGTTACTTCGAAGGCAACGGGGCCGCGAGCGCGTATTCGGTCGCGCCGTTCTTCAAGGCGGTGCGCACGCCGGTGGTCGGGCGGTTCGCGCTGCCGGGCGGGAATCCGTATGCGCCCGACAGCAGCGTGCCGATCCGCAGCCTCGCGCTGAAGCTCACCGCGCCTGACGGCGAGCAATGGCGAACCGGGATGAACGCGATGCCCGTGTTTCCGGTGGCGACGCCGCAGGTGTTTTATCAGTTGACGGTGGCGACCCGGCCCGATCCGAAGACGGGCAAGCCCGATCCGGCGAAGGCGAAGGCGTTTTTCGGCGCGCATCCGGAGACGGCCGCGTTCCTGCAGTGGGTGAAGGGTGCGAAACCGAGCGCGAGTTACGTCACCGAGAGTTATTACGGGCTGAACGCGTTTTACTTCGTCGACGCGGCGGGCAAGCGGCAGGCGGTGAGGTGGCGCGTCGTACCGGAGCAGACGGCCGGCGCCGGGGACGTCGCGACGGCCGCGGATCCGAACGTGTTGCAGCAGGACGTGACGCAGCGCATCGCGGCGGGTGCGCAGAAGTGGAAGCTGCTGGTCACCCTGGCGGAGCCCGGCGATCCGGTGGACGACGCGACCAAGGTCTGGCCCACGCAGCGGACGACGATCGATGCGGGGACGCTCGTGCTCGATCGCGTGGAGGCGCAGGACAGCGGGCCGTGCCGCGACGTGAATTACGACCCGACGGTGCTGCCGCAGGGGATTCAGGTGTCGGGGGATCCGTTGCTGGCGGCGCGCTCGGCGGCTTATGCGGATTCGTATCTGCGGCGGACCAGTGAAGAGGCTGGCGTGGCGGGGGTGGCCAAGTTGAGTTCGGAGGGGCGATGATGAAGACTTCTACGACGTTTAGTCTGCCGGCGAGGGCGCTGCATTGGGTGATGGCCGCGATGATCGTCGCGATGCTGTCTATCGGGGTGGGGATGGTTTCGTCTGTCTCCGAGCGGCATGCGGTTTTGGTGGCGATTCATAAGCCGCTGGGTGTCGCCGTGCTGGTGCTGGTGTGTGTGCGGATCGTGGTGCGGTTTTTGTCGAAGCCGCCGGCGTTGCCTGAAGACTTGCCGTGGTGGCAGAAGGTTGCCGCGCATGGGTCGCATCTCGTGCTGTATGCGCTGATGGTTGCGATGCCGTTGATCGGGTGGGCGATGCTTTCGGCGGGCGGGTATCCGGTGACGTTGGGCAGTGGTGTGCAGTTGCCTGCGATTGTTTCGGCCGACCCGGTGACGTTCGCGTGGCTCAGGGTCGCGCACCGGGTGCTGGCGTATCTGTTCTTTGCCACGTTCCTCGCGCACTTTGCAGCGGCGATGTATCACGGGTTGATTCGCAGGGATGGCGTGGTGAGGGCGATGGTGGGCCGGTGAGCGACGGAGGGTTGCGTTCGCTGCGGCGGGGCGGTTCGTGGGCTACCGGCGTACCCGCGTTGCCGCCTCTATGCCACCGGCTGCAACCCCGTTGATCCCCGGCTCCACCTCTTGCCAAAAAAATGTTTCAAGAATTTTTCAAAAAGTACTTGACGGCAAAGTCGGGGAAAACCATAATTCGGCCTCTCTTGATTGAGACGCGAAACAAACGAGACGTTTGAAACGCGACGTTCTTTAAAAATTAACAGCCGATAAGTGTGGGCGCTTGATGAAAGCGAGCTGATCT
>NZ_JAOTQT010000043.1:0-32177 GCF_025685725.1 Burkholderia sp. BKH01
CGCCGGCGCCGGCGGTCGCGCCCGCACCGCCGCCGGCCCGCGCGCCCGCGGCCGCCGACACCCACGAGGCGCTGATCCGCTCCGGCAAGTTCGACGCGATCCGCACCGCGGTGTTCGCGTCGATGAACATGTCGGCGGCGCTGATGAAGACGCGCGACGAAGTGCGCGTGGGCATCGAGCAGGTGGCGGCGCACACGGTCGAGCGCGAGCGCCTGAAGATCACGGCCGGCGAGCAGGTGCTGATCGTCGACGCGATCCTGAACGACATGTTCGGCGTCGGGCCGATCGAGCCGCTGCTCGCCGACGAAACAGTCACCGACATCCTCGTCAACGGGCCCGACCAGGTCTACGTCGAGCGCGCGGGCCGGCTCGAGCTCACGTCGCTGAAGTTTCGCGACGACGCGCACGTGACGAGCGTCGCGCAGCGGATCGCGGCGGCGGTGGGCCGGCGCGTCGACGAGAGCAGCCCGATGGTCGACGCGCGTCTCGCCGACGGCAGCCGCGTGAACGTCGTGCTGCCGCCGATCGCGATGCGCGGCCCGTCGATCTCGATCCGCAAGTTCGCGAAGCGCGACATCACGCTCGCGCGGATGGCGCATCAGGGCAACATCTCGCATCCGATGCTGCAGGTGCTGAAGGTGGCGTGTTTGTGCCGGCTGAACATCGTGATCTCGGGCGGTACCGGCTCGGGCAAGACGACGATGCTCAACGCACTGTCGCAGCACATCGAGCAGCACGAACGGATCGTGACGATCGAGGACGCCGCCGAGCTGCAACTGCAGCAGCCGCACGTCGTCAGTCTCGAGACGCGGCCGGAGAATACCGAGGGGCTCGGCGGAATCTCGCAGCGCGACCTCGTGCGCAACGCGCTGCGGATGCGGCCCGATCGCATCATCCTCGGCGAGATTCGCGGCCCGGAGGCGTTCGACGTGCTGCAGGCGATGAACACCGGTCACGACGGCTCGATGACGACGATCCACGCGAACTCGCCGCGCGACGCGATCAGCCGGCTCGAGAGCATGGTCATGATGGCGAACGCGAACCTGCAGCTGCTGTCGATCCGGCGCCAGATCGCGAGCGCCGTACACCTGTTCGTGCAGGTCGAGCGGATGCGCGACGGCGTGCGGCGCGTCACGCGGATCACCGAGATCGTCGGGATGGAGGGCGAGGTGGTCATCACGCAGGACCTGTTCGCGTTCCGCCAGGAAGGCGACACGACGCGCGACGCGGTCAAGGGCGTGTTCGACGCGTCGTCGCTGCGGCCGGCATTCGCGCCGCGCGCCGCGTATTACGGCGTCGAGGACGCGCTTGCCGAGGTATTCCGCCAATGAGGGCCGCCGACCTGTTCGCGGCAGGCGCGTTCGTCGTGATCCTCGCGATCGGGCTCGCGCTGTCGTCGCTGTTCGATCGCGCGCGCCGTACGCCGGCGCAGCGCATTCGCGAGCGGATGCTGCACCTGTCGCCGTTGCTCGCGGGCCGCGACGGGGGCGCGGCCGACGGGGCCGGCGTCGCGCTGTTCAATCTCGAACGCCGGCAAAGCCGCGTGCGCACCTGGCTGCAGCGCTATGTGACGCGCGTGCGCGCGGTGGGCGGCGAAGCCGGCATGCGGATCGTCGTGGCCAGCACGATCGCCGGCGCGATCGCGGCGATCGTCGCGGTGAAGCTGATCGGGCCGCCGGGCTTCCTGCGTCCGCTGATCTGCATCGGGCTGCCGCTGCTCGCGATGCGCGCCAGCTACCGTTCGCTGATCGAGCGCTTCCGGATCCGTTTTCTCGAAGCGTTCCCGGACGCGATCGACCTGATCGTGCGGGCCGTGCGCGCGGGCATTCCGGTCACGCAGGCGATCAGCACTGTCGGCGACGGCGCGGCCGAGCCGGTGCGCTCCACGTTCCGCACGATGGGCGACAGCCTGCGGGTCGGTGCGGATCTCAAGGACGTGCTCACGCAGGCGGCGGACCGGCTGATGATCGCGGACTTCTCGTTCTTCACCGTCTACCTGCTGCTGCAGCGCGAAACCGGCGGCAGCCTCGGCGAGACGCTCGACGAACTGTCGAGCATCATCCGCACGCGTCGCGACATCCGCCTGAAGACCCGCGCGCTGACCGCCGAAGGGCGGATCACGACGAAGATCATTTCGGCTGTGCCGTTCGTGATGATCGGCGCGCTGTTCCTCGTGAACCGCCCGTATGTGATGCTGCTGTTCACGACGCACGCCGGCAATACGATGCTGACGATCGCCGCCGGGCTGCTGACGGTCGGGCTGCTGTCGATCCGCAAGATCTCGAGACTGGATACCGCGCGATGACGATGTCGATGCTGGCCGCCCGCGGCCTCGAACTGCTGCTGTTGCTCGCCTGCGTCGGCGTGGCGCTCGGCATGCCCGGCGGCGGCACGCGCCGGCGCATCGCCGTGCGCGTGCAGCTGGCGGCCGGGCAGCGCGCGCCGTCGCTCGCGGCGGGGCGGCTGCAGCCGGACGAGGTCCGCCAGGGCCTGACGCGGCGGCTCGCGCAGCTCGGCGAGCGGCTGCCGGTGCTCGACCCGATGCAGCGCGTGAAGCTCGGCCTGCAACTGGCGCGCGCGGGCTTTCGCGACCGCCGCGCGGTGTCGTCGATGATCGGCATCAAGCTGAGCTGCGGCGTGCTGTTCGCGGGCGTGGCGATCGTGTTCAGCCCGTACATTCCACGGCTCGGCGAATACTTCGTGATCCGCGCGCTGGCGATGATCGCTGCGTTCGTGATCGGCGTGATCGTGCCCGAGTACGTGCTCGGCGCGATGATCCGGCGGCGGCGGCGGATCATCGCTGCGTGCTTTCCGGACGCGCTCGACCTGCTCGTGATCTGCACGATGGCCGGCAACAGTCTCGCTTCGGGCATCAGGCGCGTCGCGCACGAACTGGCGCGCATCTGCCCGCCGCTCGCCGACGAGCTGACGGTGTGCGCGGACGAACTGACGCTGAGCGGCAACGTATCCGCGACGCTCACGCATTTCGCGACGCGCGTCGATTTCGCGTCGGCGCGCTCGCTCGCGACGACGCTCACGCAGTCGCAGCGGTTCGGCACGCCGATCACGCAGGCGCTGCGAACCCTGTCGCGCAGCGAGCGCACCGAGCAGATCGTCGCGCTCGAGGAAAAGGCCGCGAAGCTCGCGCCGAAGATCACGCTGCCGATGATGCTGTTCATCCTGCCGACGGTCGGCCTGATCGCGGCGGGGCCGGCGGCGATCCGCCTGCTCGAGGTATTCAAATGACACGATCCGTCGTACGCATGTTCGCGCTCGCAGCCGTGCTGCCGGTTCTGGCCGGCGGCTGCGGCGCGCCGGGCGTCCAGACGCGGCCGGTGCTGTCCCACAAGAGCGACGACCCGCAGGCCGAACTGCGCATCGCGGACAGCGCGCTCGCCGGCGGCAACGTCGATCTCGCGTCGACGCTGTACGAGAAGGTGCTCGCGAAACATCCCGATTCGCTCGCGGCGCGGCTGGGGCTCGGCGACGTCAACTATCGCGCCGGCGACCTGGAGCGCGCGCGGATCCTCTACGACGAAGCGCAGCGGCAGTCGCCCGCGGAGCTCGGCCCGCGGCTCGGGCTCGCGCGCGTCGCGTTGCGGCAGCGCCGGCTCGACGAGGCCGCGCAGCGCTATCGCGACCTGCTGGCCGCGCAGCCGAACCATCCGCTCGCGGCGGAAGGGCTCGGCACCGTGCTCGACCTGCAGGGGCGCCATGCGGATGCG
This sequence comes from Burkholderia sp. BKH01, assembly GCF_025685725.1. Classification (NCBI taxonomy): domain Bacteria; kingdom Pseudomonadati; phylum Pseudomonadota; class Betaproteobacteria; order Burkholderiales; family Burkholderiaceae; genus Burkholderia; species Burkholderia sp. BKH01. The sequence continues at coordinate 3,726 of NZ_JAOTQT010000043.1, forward strand.
CAGGCCGTGTATCGCGACGCGCTGCGCGCGCACCCGGACGCGCAGGGGCTGCGCATCGACCTCGGGCTGTCGCTCGTGCTGAGCAACCGGCCGCGCGAGGGCGTGAACGTGCTGCTCGACGTCGCGGGGCTGCCCGATGCGCCGTGGCAGGCGCGCCAGAACCTCGCGTTCGCGTATGGCGTGCTCGGCAACACCGATTCGGCGAAGAAGCTGCTGTCCGCGGATCTGCCCGCGTCGGCGGTGGCCGACAACCTGCGCTTCTACCAGGCGGTGCGCGCGCGGCTCGCGTCGCGCGGGGCTGCCGGCAGCGCGCCGCCGCTGTCGGGCGCGGCGCTGGAGCCAGGTGTCGCGCCGCCGGGAGCGGGGGCCGCAAAATGACACGCGGGGCGATGGGCGCCCGCCGCGCGCGCGGCGTCGTGTCCCTCGAGTTCGTGATGATGCTGCCGTTCCTGCTGATGGTACTGATCGGCATCATCGACACGAGCCTGATCTTGTGCGACAAGGCCGTCATCACGAACGCGAGCCGCGAGGCCGCGCGCGCCGGCGTCGTGCTGCGCGTGCCGATGCTGACCACGACGCAGATCGCCAACGTCGCGCAGACCTACATGCAAAACAGCCTGATCACCGGCGGTACCGCGACGACGCCGACCGTGACCGTGACCCAGGCGAACGGCACGACGTCGGGCACCGCGCTGACGGTGACGGTGACCTACACGTATTCGGGGCTGGTGCTGGGTTCCGCGTTCAGCGCGCTGACCGGCCCGGTGACGGTCTCGGCCACCTCGGTGATGCTCTATGAGTGACGCGGGCGACACGCGCGCTCCCGGCCCCGTGCGGCAGCGCGGCTCGGTCGCGCTGTTCTTCCTGCTGTTCCTGATTCCGCTGCTGTCGTTCGGCGCGCTGGCGATCGACATCGCGTGGGTGGCCACGGTGCGCAACCAGTTGCAGAACGCCGCCGACGCGGCCGCGCTCGCGGGCGCCGACGCGATGATGTCGCCGAGCGGCGGTGCGCTGAACTGGTCGCAGGCCGCGCCGGCGGCAAACGGCGTGATCGCGCAGAACTCGGCGGCCGGCGCCGCGCTGTCGACCGGCACGGTGACCACCGGCTACTGGAACGTGACGCGCAGCCCCGCATCCATGCAGGCGACGACCATCACGCCCGGCTCGTACGACGTGCCGGCCGTGCAGGTCACCGTGTCGCGCGCGCCGGGCGTGAACGGCGGCTCGATTCCGCTGCTGCTCGGCGGGCTGCTGGGGATTCCCGGCGCGTCCGGCAGCGCGACCGCGGTGGCGGTGCTGGCCGCGCCGGGCGGCGTGGCGGCCGGCGGACTGTTTCCGGTCGCGATCGACCAGTGCGTGTACAACCAGTACTGGAACGCGGCGACCAACCAGCCGCTGATCAATCCGTTGACGGGCTTGCCGTACGAGTTCTCGATCACGAACGGCCAGACCTACGGCACGCTGTGCATGGGCGGGCAGTGGACGTCGTTCCTGTCGACGGCGACCGACACGACGACGATGGGCGGGCTGATGGTGACCGGCAACCCGACGACGCTCAATATCGGCGACAGCATCTACCTCGCGACCGGCGTGAAGGCGACGCTCTACACGTCGGTGCCGGTGGGCACGACGGTGGTGCTGCCGGTCGTCACGCAGACGTCGACCAGCACCTACGTGCCGATCGTCGCGTTCGCGGCGTTCCACATCGACGTGTCGCTCGGCGGCACGTACAAGTACATCCAGGGCCACTTCGTCGCCGGCGTGAAGATGACCGGCGTCGCGACCGGCGTCGGGCCGTACTACGGCGTGTACGTGCCGCCGCGGCTCGCGCTGTGAGCGCCGGACCGCGCACGGCGCAGCAGCGCGAGGAGGGCGGCGAGCGTCACGGCCGGGCCGATCTGCGGTAGCAGCAGCCACGGGTTCAGGTATTCGTAGAGCGGCAGCGCCCACATCAGCGCGATCGTGGCCTGCTCGCCGCGCAGCCAGCCGTCGCGCCAGCCGATTGCCAGCATGCACGCGATCGCGATGCCGAGCCACGCGAGCTCGTAATGCCACACGTACGGGTTCGCCGTGAGCGTCGCGACCGCCAGCACCGCCACGCGCACGCGGGTGTCGCGCGAGCGCACCCATGCGATGCACGCGGCAGCGATCGCGATCGCCGCGACGCCAGCGTGCGCGGCATACGCGGCGCCGAGCGGCAGGCCGGCGAGGCGGAACGCCGCGAACGGCGTCGGCGACGCGAACCAGAACATCACGCCATGCTCGAGAATGAGCGCCCGCGCGAGCCCCGTGTTGGCGACGAACAGGCGCAGCGACTCGACGCCGCATACCAGCACGCTCAACGCGCCTAACGCGGCGGTGGCGAGCGCGGCCCATGCGATCGTGCGCCACGCGCGCGCGGCGACCAGCACGAACGGGAACAGCAGCGCCATCTGCGGCTTGACCGACAGCAGGCCGATGCAGAGGCCGGCCCACATCGGCCGCCGGTCGGCCCAGTAGACGGCCAGCGCCGCGCACGATGCGGTCAGGAACGCGTTCTGCCCGAGCATCGCGGTGACGAACACGCACGGGGCGCCGACCAGCGCGAACGCGCCGACGCGCCGCACGCCGGGCGTCGCGCCGAGGCCCGACACGCGCCACGCGGCGAACCCGAACACGACGATGCCGAACGCGACGAACAGCGGATAACCGATCGCAAAGGGCAGCAGCGCGAACGGCGTCACGAGCAGCAGGTAGGTGGGCGGGTACAGCCACGCGACGAGGCCTTCGCCGCGGAAATACGGGAACATCGCGGCCGCCAGCCGCGAGAAGGTCGGGAAATCGTACGCCTGCCATGGCGCGCCGTGCAGCATCACGTACGACGCCGACCAGAACACCGAGTAGTCGGCACCTGGGCTCGCGATGGTGGTGCCCGGCGTGTAGCGGATGACGTACGCCCAGATCGCCAGGAACAGCGCGTGGAACACGAGCACGAACGCGCTGTACGTGACGACGCGTCGGGGCGTCAGCCACGCGCGGACGGGGCGCTCCGCCGAGCGCGTCGATTGCCGGGGAATGTCCATGCGACGCGTGCCGGTTGGTTACTTGACGGAGATTTTCCTGGCGCCGTGGCCGGCGGCCGCGGGCGTCGCCGTCCGGCGGCGGGCCGCGTGCGCGCGCTTGAGCGGGAACTGCAGCAGCTTCGACGCCGGATGCGCGGCGGCATCCCGCTCGGCGCGGTAGCGCCACCGCACCAGATAGACCGGGCGCTGCTTCGACTCGTGATACACGCGGCCGAGGTATTCGCCGATCACGCCGATGCCGACCAGCTGGATGCCACCGATGAACAGCACGACGGAAATCAGCGACGCGTAGCCGTGCACCGGGTTGCCGAACAGCAGCGTGCGCACGACGATGAACGTGCCGTAGACGAGCGCGAGCATCGCGAACGCGAGGCCGATGTAGGTCCACACGCGCAGCGGCACCGTGCTGAAGCTCGTGATGCCTTCGAGCGCGAAGTTCCAGCGCCGCCACCCGGAGAATTTCGAACGACCGCCGCTGCGCGGCGCGCGCGTGTATTCGATGATCTCGATGCGAAACCCGACCCACGCGAACAGGCCTTTCATGAAACGCCGCCGCTCGGGCAGCGCGCGCAGCGTGTCGACGACCTGACGGTCCATCAGCCGGAAATCGCCGACGTTCTCCGGCATCTCGACTTCGGAGAGCCGGTTGTGCACGCGGTAGTAGAGCGCTGCGGCCAAGCGCTGCATCAACGGATCGCACATGCGGTCGGTGCGCTTCGCGGCGACGACCTCGGCGCCCGCGAGCCAGCGTTCGACCATCGCGGGAATCAACGCGGGTGGGTCTTGCAGGTCGGCGTCGATCAGGATCACTGCGGCGCCGGCCGCTTCGTCTAGGCCGGCGGTGAGCGCGGCTTCCTTGCCGAAGCGGCGCGTGAGATCGACGACGCGCACGCGCGGGTCGCCGGCCATGACCTCGAGCAGCCGGTCGAGCGTGCGATCGCGGCTGCCGTCGTTGATGCAGACGATCTCGAAGCGGACCGTGTCGACCGACTCGAGGACGGGCAGCGTTTCGGCAAAGAACGCATCGATCGTTTCGTCTTCGTCGTGAAACGGCACGACGAGCGAGACCAGCGGCTTTCTGGCGTGCGTGGGCATGCGTCCCCCCGAGAGATCCGGCCTGCGCTGCACCGTATGGATTCGGTTGTCGTCCATCGCAGGCCGGACGACAGGCGTTACGATCATTGTAGGCAGAAATCGACGATTCGTAATACCGATGCGCGGGTTGTGCAGCGGGTTGTTTTACCGTCGAGCCACGGTTCGCCGACGGCCGGCCGGGCGGGCGCGCGGACGCCGGGGCGAGGTTTTCGATGTCGAAGGAGATCGCGATGCAAGTTCAGGACCTGACCGGCGCGGCGCTGGACTACTGGGTGGCGCTGGCCGAAGGCCTCGGCGCGCCGTGCGTTGCCGGCGGCGCATGCCGGGCGATCCGCGAGACGGGCGGCGCGAGCGTGTCGTTCGCGCCGTCGTCTACGTGGACGGACGGCGGCCCGATCGTCGAGCGGCTGCCGTTCGCCGCGTTCGAGCGCGACGGCGGGCACGGCGCGTGGCGGGCCGTGCTGCACCGCGCGGTGCCGGCCGCCGGCGAGCGCTGCACGTTCAACCAGTCGGGGCCGACGCTGCTGGTCGCCGCGATGCGCACGCTCGTCGCGTCGACCTTCGGCGACGACGTGCCGGATCTCGACATGTCGAAACCGCGCTGAGCATGGTTCGTCGCGTTGCGGCGCCTCCTGCCTTCTATCAGGCAGACAGATTCCGGATCGCGATCGACGCGACGTCGACGCGCCGCGGCAGGATCGCATCCGCCGCCGCGCGATCGGCGACGCGTTGCAGCACGTCGATGTCGGCGTCGCTGAGGCCGCGTTGCGCGAGCGCGGCGCGGCGCGCGATGTCGGCGGCCGCGTCGGGCGGCAGGCGCGTCAGGGACGCATAGACGCGCGCGTAGTCGGCCGGGTGCGCGAGCGCCCATTGGCCCGCGCGGGTCAGCCGTGCGAGCACGTCCGCGAGCGCAGCGCGTTTCGCGCGATCGTCGAGCGTGTCGACCGGCGAGGTGAGGAACGCGAGCCCCGAATTGATGCCGCTGCCGTCGCGGACGATGCGCGCGCCGCGTCGCACCGCATGCCCGTAGTACGGGTCGAAGGTCGCCCAGATGCCGATTCGCCTGGCCTCGAACGCGGCGAACGCATCGACGGGCAGCACGAAACGCACGTCGACGTCGCGCGGCGCGAGGCCGTGTTCGCGCAGCGCGCCATACAACTGGTATTGGGAGATGCTGCCGCGCGCGGACGACACGACGACGGTTTGCCCTTTCAGGTCGGCGACGGTGCGGACCGGCGAGTCGGGCTGCACGACGATGCCGAGCGACGCCGGCGAGCCGACGCGCGTCGCGACGATCCGCAGCGACGGATCGCCGAGCGCGGCCGTCAGCACGGGCAGGTCGCCGGCCGGCGCGAGATCGATCGCGCCCGCGCGCTGTGCCTCGAACAGCGGCGCGGCGCCCTGGAAATTGGCCCAGCGGAACCGGTACGGCGTGCCGTCGAGCACGTGCGCGGCTTCGGCCAGCGCGCGCAGGCCGCCGGCCTGGTCGCCGAGCACGAGCGTGACGCCCGACAGGTCTGCGCCGGCCGCGCGGGCTGGCAGTGCGACGCCGCCGGCGAGCGGCGCGGCGGCGAGGGCGGCAAGACGCTGCAGCACGCGGCGGCGTGCCGTGGCGGGAGACGGGTTCATCGGCGGCATATCCTCGGTGATCCGCGCGCGTGCGGCGCGGCTGCCGGGCAGGTTACGGAATCGGGTTCCGGCCGACAAACATCGAATCGTGAAATGCATATTCGCGCGGTGACGGCCGGGGCGGCCGATCGTGACGCCCAACGCCCAACGCCCAACGCCCGATGCCCAACGCCCGATGCCCGATGCCCGATGCCCGATGCCCGATGCCCGATGCCCGATGCCCGACGCCCGACGCCCGACGCCCAACGCGCGGGCGGCTTATGCGGCCGGCGAAACCGTGCGCAGGAATGCCCGCACCGCCGGCGCCTTTTCGAACCGCCGGTGCGCGAGCGCGAGTTCCGACATGATCGGCTTGCCGGCGATCGGCCGGTACACGACGCCCGGCAACGACACGCAACCGGCCAGCGCATCGGGAATCACGGCGACCCAGCCGTTCACGGACACGCACGCGAGCACCGCGAGCAGGCCGCCCGGCCGTGCGGCGATCAGCGGCGCGAAACGGCCGCGGCGCGCGACTTCGAGCGTGCCGAGCTCCTGTTCCGGCACTGCGAAGCGCGCGTCGGCGAGGTCGGCCGCGCGCACGGCCGCCATCGACGCGTAGCGCGAATCGGCCGGCACGGCCGCGACGAACACGTCGCGCTGCAGCGTGACGATCCGCAGGCCGCCGGGCAGCGGCAGCGGCGGGCGCACGTACGCGAGGTCGAGCCGGCCCGCGTCGAGCTGGTTCGCGACGTCGTCCATCGGCACTTCGCGCAGGTTCAGCTCGATGCGCGGGTGCGCGGCGCGGAACGCGCCGACCGTGCGCTGCAGCGTGCCCGAATAGACGGCGGACGATACGTAGCCGATCTCGATCCGGCCGAGTTCGCCGCGCTCGGCCAGCGCGGCGAGTTCGCGGCCGCGCTGCAGGTGCTCGAACGCGGCGCTCGCCTCGGCCAGATAGGCTTCGCCGGCCGCGCTCAGCGTGACCGCGCGGCGCGACCGGTGAAAGAGCCGCACGCCGAGCACGCGTTCGGCTTCCTGGATCTGCCGCGTGAGCGCGGGCGGCGCCATGTCGAGCGCGTCGGCCGCGCGGGCGAAATGCAGGTGCTGCGCGACGCTCAGGAATGCGCGCACGTGACGGAATTCGAGCCGGTCCATGATTGCAATTTTCGTCAATAAAACAGTATTGGAGTGTCAATGACAGGCAATACCGGGCAAGCCTAGCATACGGCTCGTTCATCCTGCTTCGGAGTTGCCGATGTCCCAATCCTCCCCGGCGTCGCGCGCGGCCACCGCCCCGCACGCGGGCGCCCGCATGCCGGCTGTCGCGACGCTCGCCGTCGCGTCGGCGACCTGTTCGCTGATCGTGCTCGACACGAACGTCGTCGCCGTGTCGCTGCCGAGCATCGCGCGCAGTTTTCATGCGAGCTTCGCCGATATCGAATGGGTCGTCAGCGCGTACATGACCGCATTCGCCGCTTGCCTGCTGCCGGCCGGCGGGCTCGCCGACCGCTTCGGGCGCAAGCGGATGCTCGGCGCGGGGCTCGCGCTCTTTTTCGTCGCGTCGCTTGGCTGCGGCGTCGCGCCGTCGGCCGGCTGGCTGATCGCCGCGCGCGCGCTGAAGGGCGGCGGTGCAGCGCTGCTGCTGACGGCCGCGCTCGCGGTGATCGCGAACCGCTTCCCGGATGGCCGCGAACGGGCGCGCGCGTGGGCGATCTGGGGGATGTGCATGGGGATCGCGACGGCGATCGCGCCGCTCCTCGGCGGCGCGATCACGCAATGGATCGGCTGGCGCTGGGTGTTCCTGTTGAACCTGCCGGTGTGTGCGCTGCTGGCGGTTGGCGCGCGCGTCGCGATCGACGAATCGCGCGATCCGCACGCGAAACGCGTGGACATGGCCGGCAGCCTGCTGTTTGGCGCGGCGCTCGCGTACGCGATCGCGGCGCTGATCGGCGCGCCGTCGCACGGCTGGCTGTCGGCCGTGACGCTCGGCCGGCTCGCGCTCGCCGCCGCGCTGTTTGCCGCTTTCATCGGCGCCGAGCGCTGGCAGGCGCGGCCGATGATCGATCTCGCGCTGTTCCGCCAGCCGCGTTTCGTCGGCGCGGTGCTCGCGATGTTCGGTTATGCGGCGTGCGCGCAGGTGATGATGACGTTCCTGCCGCTTTACCTGCAGAACGCATTCGGGATGTCGGCGATCGATGCGGGCCTCGGGATGCTGCCGTTCGCGTTCGCGATGATCGCCGGGCCGTCGCTCGGCGCGGCGCTCGTCGCGCGCGTGTCGTCCGGCGGCGTGCTGGCGGGCGGGCTCGCGCTGATCGGCGCGGGCAACCTCGCGACCGCGGCGCTGACCGCCGGCGGCGACTACCGGCTCGTCGCGATCGGCATGTTCGTGACGGGCTGCGGCGCCGGCATCATGAACGGCGATACGCAGAAGGCGATCATGGCGTGCGTGCCGCCGGACCGCACGGGCATGGCGTCGGGCATCAGCACGACGACGCGCTTCTCGGCGATCGTGACGGCCGTCGGCGTGCTCGGCGCGGTGCTGGCGTCGAGCACGCACGCGCGGCTCGATCGCCTGCTGTCCGCCGCGCCGGGCCTGCGCGCGTTCGCCGACGCGCCGTTCATGTCGAGCCTGCTGGCCGGCGATCTGGCGCAGGCGCTCGACCGCGTGCCGCAGTCGGCCGCCGGCGCGCTCGCACGGGCGGCGCCCGTCGCGTTCGCGAGCGGGTTCGCCGATGCGCTTATCGTGAGCGGCGTGCTTGCGCTCGTTGTGTCCGTCGTTGCATACAAGTTGCTTGCGCAACCGATGCGCGATGCGTAGCGAGGGGATTTAGGCATGTTTGATGATCTCGCGCCACGGTTGATGCCACATTCGGCGCGCGCGAGTTGGCCCGCGTCCATGCAATTCGCGCTGATCTTCCCCAGTGCCGCCTGCTGGCGCATTGCCTGTCGCGTATTGCCGTGCTGCTTCGCGTAGTCGATCTGCGTCCGCAGCGCGCGGATGCGCGTCGCGCAATCCCGCGGTTCAGTGCGATTTCGTCGTGTGGCGCTGATGACGCGCGGCGCGTGCGACGAGCGGCCGGCGCGAGGCGCGGCAGTGCGTTGCCTTGCGTGCTCGCGGCGAACGCAGCGGCTCGGGCGCGGGCGTCGCCGGTACGGTTGCGGCCGCAACCGCCGCAACCGCCGGCAGCGCGGCCTCGGCGTCGAGCCAGCCGCGCGTCGCTTCGGCGATCAGCCCGCGCAGCCAGCTCACGCCCTCGACACACGAACCCGATTCGTTCCACGTCATCCGGTACACGATATCCGGCGGTTCGGCCGGCAGCGCGACGGCGGCGAGCGGCAGCAGCTTCGCGTAGTGCCGCGCGAGCCGGTACGTGGTGGTCAGGATCATGTCGGAGCGCACGAGCGCATGCGCGGCGAGTTCGAAGTGCGGCAGCGTGACGACGATCCGACGCTGCAGCCCCACGCGGTCGAGCTGCCGATCGATCGCGCCGGACGCTTCGAGCCACGACGGCGTCGGGCACAGCTGCGGCGCTGCCGCGAAATCGGCGGCCGTGATCGCGCCGCGCCGCGCGAGCGGGTGCGTCGCGCGCATCAGGCATACGACGCGGTCGTCGAACAGGTCGTCCTGCCGGAACCGCGACGAGCGGGCCGGGCGATTGTCGATCACGACGTCGAGTTCGCCGTCGGCGAGCGCGCGCTCGTCGTCGAAGCCGTCGCCGAGCGGATGGAACACGAGCTGCGCGTTCGGCGCGCGCTCGCGGAACAGCGCGACGAGCTTCGGCACGAACAGCACGTTCAGATAGTCGGGGCAGCCGATCCGGTAGGTGCGCACCGACGTGCGCGCGTCGAATGTCGGTTGCTGGATGCGGATGAAGTCGATCACGCGCAGCGCGTTGCGCAGCGGTTCGATCAGCCGCGCGCCGAACTCGGTCGGCACCATCCCGTAGCGGCCGCGCACGAGCAGCGGATCGCCGAGCAGCGTGCGCAGGCGCTTGAGCGCGGCGCTCGTCGCCGGCTGCGACATGTTCAGGCGCACGGCCGCACGCGACACGGTGCGCTCGGTCAGCAGCACGAGCAGGATGCGCATCAGCCGCGCATCGAGAACGTCGAGCACGTCCGTGGCGGCGGACGCGTCGCGGGGCGGGGCGTTCGGGGCTAGCGGGTCCCGCATGCCGATACGCCTCCCGGCGGCACAGAGCTCGAGCGCGACGCGGCAGCCGGCCGGCGGTACGTCATTTTGCGAAGGTTCCCGGCCAGCCGACGATCTGCTTCGGACGCGGCGGCGCATACGTGCGGACCTTCGACGTCTTCAGTTTCAGGCGCACCAGCGACTCGGCGAGCGCGACCGCGGCCGATACGCCGTCGACCACCGGCACGCCCGTGCATTCCTCGATCTGCCGGTCGAGGCCGGCCATTCCGCCGCAGCCGAGGCAGATCACTTCCGCGCGATCCTCCTTCACCGCGCGCTGCGCCTGGCCGACGATCGACTCGATCGCGCGGGCCGGGTTCTCCTCGAGTTCGAGCACCGCGAGGCCGCTCGCGCGCACCGACGCGCAGCGCGCGTCGAGCCCGGCGAGCTTCAGGCGATCCTCGATCAGCGGCACCGTGCGGTCGAGCGTCGTGACGACCGAGTAGCGATGCCCGAGCAGCATCGCGATGCTCGCGGCCGCTTCGGTGATGTCGACGACGGGCACCGTCAGCAGTTCCTGCAGGCCTTCGCGGCCGTGTTCGCCGTAGCCGGCCTGGATCACCGCGTCGTACGGCTCGTCGTAGCTCAACACGCGATCCATCACGGCGATCGCCGCGAGGTAGCTCTCGAAGTTGCCTTCGACCGACTCCGCGCCGAAGCGCGGCGTCAGCCCGACGATCTCCGTGCCGGGCGACGCGGCGGCCTGCGCCTGCGCGGCGATCGCGTCGGTGATCGACTCGGTCGTGTTGACGTTGACTACCAGGATCCTCATCGGGCACTCCGTATGCGTGGGTTCAGTGTTGCGCGCAGGCGACCGCGATGTGTTCGCCCGAGCGCTCGTCGTATTGCCGTTTGCGATCGGCCAGCAGCCAGTACACGCTGCCCGCGATGGCCGCGCCGAGCAGCCAGGAGAACGGCGTCATCGCGCTGAAGGCCGGCACGACGGCGAGCGTGATCGAGATCAGCGCGGACGGCACGAGCGCCGCGAGCGCCTTGCGGTTCACGCCGCGCGTGTAGAAATAGGCGCCGGTCGGCGCTTCGGTATAGAGATCGGGCACGTTCACGCGCTGCTTGCGCACGAGCCAGTAGTCGACCGTGATGATCCCGTACAGCGGGCCGAGCAGCGCGCCGAGGCTGGACAGGAAGTAGACGATCACGATCGGGCTGTTGTACAGGTTCCACGGCAGGATCAGCACGGCGATCGTCGCGCTGATCAGGCCCGCGCGGCGGAACGACAGGCGGTGCGGCGCGAGGCTCGTCAGCACGAAGGCCGGCGCGACGAAGTTCGCCATGATGTTCACGGCGACCGTCACGATCAGGAATGCGAGGCAACCGAGCACGAGGAACAGCTTGTTCGGCACCGTCGCGATGATTTCCGTCGGGCTGTGGATGATCTGGCCGTTCAGCTTGAACTGCGCGCCGGCGAGCACGAAGCTGATCGTCGCGAACACGAGGATGTTCACCGGCAGGCCCCAGAAATTGCCGACCCTGACCGTCTTCGCGCTCGGCGACGCGCGGGCGAAATCGCAGAAGTTGAGCACCAGCGTGCCGTAGATCGCGAGCCACAGCGAACCGCCCGCGAAGATCTCCGTCCACATCTTCACGCCGGTCATCGGCTTGCCGATCGACATCGCGAGATGGCCGCCGGTGCGGCTGAACATCCACGCGGCGAGCGACAGCGTCGTGACGAGGATCACCGGGCCGGCGAGCCCCTCGTACTTGCGGACCATTTCCATCCCGTACGTGAGGATGCCGATCTGCACGAGCCAGATCGCGACGAACGTGATCCAGCCGAGCGTCGACAGCCCGAAGATCGCGTTCTGGTCGAATGCGGCGAGGCCCGGCCAGATCGCGATGAGCAGCACACGCAGCACGACGGACGCGAGATAGGTCTGGATGCCGAACCAGGCGATCGCGATCACCGCGCGGATCATCGCGGGCAACAGTGCGCCATAGATGCCGAAGCTCATCCGGCTGATCACCGGGAACGGCACGCCGGTCTTCTGGCCCATGTATCCCGTGAGGTTCATGAAGCAGTACACGAGCACCGCGCCGATCGCGAGCGACGCGAGCATCTGCCAGCCCGACAGGCCGAGCGCGAACAGCCCGATCGCGAACGAGTAGTTCGCGATGTTGTGCACGTCGTTGGTCCACAGCGCAAAGATGCTGTAGCGGCCCCAGGTCCGGCCCTCGGCCTGGGTCGGCGCGAGGTCGGGGTTGTGCAGCCGCGGGCTCAGCGCGGGGGCGCGCGTGGCCGTGTCGATTCGATGCGATGCGTCGTCCGCGCCGAGCACGAGGCCCGGGCGGTGAGTGGCTTCCAGTTGCACGCCGTTGTCTCCTTCCATGTGCGGGGCGCGAAACCTGCAGCGTGTACACGCTGAGCCGGCTCGGCCGCCGTGGACCTTATGTCTCGGATTTGTTCGCGAGTATGGGTGGCCGGCGCACTGATGGGAAATTAAATATTCGGCTGGGCGTCATTTGAAAAATGAATGGGGCGCGTTCATCGTCGTCGGCCGTGCGCGGCACGCGAATTGCTCGCCAGCGGGCTCCATCCACATCGACATCAGCGGAGGTGTCATGCAGCGATATTCATTTCGTCATGTATCGCGAGCCGTCTTCGCCGGCATCCTGATCGCGGGCCTGGCGGCAGGCGCGGGTTGCCAGAAGAAGAGCGACAGCGGCGGCGCGGCGAGTTCCGAATCGAGCGCAACGGGCGGCATGTCGGCCGCGCCGTCCGCTGCACCGTCGGGCATGCCGGGCAGCGCAGCGGCCGGAAGCGGTGCCGACAGCGGCGCGAGCATGCCGGGCGCGGCCTCCGCGCCGGGCGGCGCGAGCGGCGGCTGACGGGCGGTTGACCGGTTGGGCGGTCGGCGCGCAAGCCGCGCGCGGGTGCGCCGTTTGCTTGTGGAGTGCCGTGCGAGTCTCGCACGTGCGCCGGGCGGCGCGCGTGCGCGTGGCCGTGCGCATGAAAGATTTGCAAGGACCGTTGTAGCGATTCCCGGACCGGCGGCGACAGCTCGAGCCGGCGCACGCCGGCCGCCGCGACCGTTGGCAGCCCTTACTGCGGGCCCAGTTCCTGTGCCGACGTATCGGCGTCGTTGCCCTGCGCGACGAGCACGTGAATGTCGTTCGGCGTCACGTCGCCGATCCCGCCCGACGGAATCGTCACGAGCAGCCAGTCGGCGTTGTTGTTGATGGTGACCGGCGCGGTCTTGAGGATCGGCGCTTTGCTGCCGGCCGTCGTGACGATCACCTGGTAGCTGCCGCCGTTCAGGTAGATCGAATCCTGCGTCGATGCCGGCACCGCGTTCTGGTAGGCCGCGCCGGCCAGCGTCGGGCTTTGCGCCGTGATGTCGGTGCCGGGCGGAACTACGTACACGTCGACGTTCTGTGCGTTCGGCGATGCGTTGAAGCTGCGCACGCGTGCCTTGTCCGACAGCAGCCCCTTGTTGTATGGATCGTCGATCATGGCGATCGGCGACGACGTGCTCGGCAGCGCGATCGTCGTGTAGTGATGGCCGTTCGCCGCGCTGAACGATTGCGCGGCGACCGTCGTCGTCGTGCCCGAGACGTCGTAGCTGGCGTTCTGCGTGCCCGAGTCGATGTCGTGATAGCGCGTCACGCCCTTGTACGCGACGCTCGACTGGTCGATCTTCGCATTCAGGTAGTAGTCGAGATTCGGCCCGGCCGGCACCGCATTGATGAAGCGTGCCTGCGGCTTCGAGATGCCGAGTTCGGTGCCGACGTCGTTGCCGTCGCCGCCGCATGCCGCGAGCACGGAAATGACGGAGCACAAGGCTACCAGTGTTCGTATCGATTTCATGTCGTCCTCTCGTTCAGGGAACCTGCAGGCGATGCGGGACCGCCGCGCGAAGGATCGCGCGGTGCGCAGCGCCGGTTGCGGGAAGGATGCCGGCCGCCGGGGAGGCGGGCGCGAGGACGGCGCAAGCAGTGTGCCTGCGCGGCGGAGGACGACGAATGAAGGCGAGAAGCGCGCACGCGCCGCGGTGGCGGCGTGCGCGGTGCAAAGCGGAGGCGTGGGGCGGGCCGCGCGACAGGCGCGGTTGTAAAAAGGACAGCGTCGCGGTGGGCGACGCGATGCGTCAGCGGTTCACGAGCCTGGCCGGATACGCGAGCGCGAGTGCGCAGCCGACCAGCATGCATGCGGCGAAGCCGTACAGGCCCGCGCTTTGCGAATGGAACGTGTCGCGCAGCCAGCCGATGAAGTAGGTGCTGCCGAACCCGCCGAGGTTCGCGATCGAGCACGCGAACGCGATCCCGCCGGCCGCGGCCGAGCCCTTCAGGAACGTCGAAGGCAACGCCCAGACAACCGGCATCGCGGCGGCCGCGCCCGCGTTGATCAGCGAGAACAGCAGTACCGTCCCGAGCGTGCCGTGCGGCGACGAGGCAGCGATCGCCAGCGCGACGGCCGACACCATGAACGGCACGACGATATGCCAGCGACGTTCGCGCGCGCGATCCGAGCTCGCGCCGCAATAGAGCGTGGCGAGCACGGCCGCGGCATTCGGGATCACCATCAGCCAGCCGATGTGATACGCGTCCTTCACACCGGTGTCGCGCAGGATCGTCGGCAGCCAGAAGCTCACCGCATACAGGCCGAGCAGCACGCACAGGTCGATCAGGCCGAGCGCCCACACCTTCGGGTCGGAGAAGGCCTTGCCCAGCGCGTGGCTCTTGTTGCCGGACGGATCGGCGTCGAGATTCGCGCGCAGCGCCCGCTTTTCGTCGGCGTTCAGCCATTGCGCGGATTCGATGCCGTTAGGCAGCCAGCGCAGCACCGCGAAACCGAGCAGCACCGACGGAAGCGCTTCGAGCAGGAACAGCCACTGCCAGCCGCCGAGCCCGTGCGCGCCGTCGAACGCGCGCATGATCCAGCCGGAGATCGGGCTGCCGATCATGCTCGACAGCGGCAGGCCGACCATGAACAGCGCGACGATCCGCGCGCGGCGCGCATCGGGATACCACTGCGTCAGGTACAGCAGCACGCCCGGCAGGAAGCCGGCTTCGGCGGCGCCGAGCAGGAAGCGCACGATGTAGAACTGCATCGGCGTGTGCACGAACATCGTCGCACCCGACAGCAGGCCCCACGTGATCATGATCCGCGCGATCCACAGCTTCGCGCCGACACGCTGCAACACCAGGTTGCTTGGGACTTCGAACAGGATGTAACCGGCGAAGAACAGGCCGGCGCCGAGCCCGTACACGGTATCGCTGAACTTCAGCGCGTCGAGCATCTGGAGTTTCGCGAGCCCGATGTTGATGCGGTCGAGATAGGCCGCGAAGTAGCACAGGCAGAAGAGGGTGATCAGGCGCAGCGTGACCTTGCGATAGAGATTGCCGTGCAGCGCGTCGTCGGGGGAAACGGCGGCGCTCGGGTGTGCGGTAGACATGGGATTGCCCCTGTTCGAGTGTGTCGGATGAATGGGTGGCCGATCGACGCGGGCGGACGTTCCGCCGCGCACTGGAGTCTGTATATCACGGCAATTAAATAGCGTACACACTAGAAAATACCGAATCGCACAGGCATGAAATCGGCCGCCTGGAGGCAAGCATTTTGGCGAGAAAAACCGTGCTTTCAACGAGGTTTTGTATGACCGAAAACGCGTGTTGAAATGATCGGGGAATACGCGTGAGCATGCACAAAATTCGTGCGTATGCGCTCAAAATTGGAGTGTGTGCGCGAAAGCCCGCCGCAGTGCGCAAACCCGCGTGCGGCAGCCGGTTCGAACGCTCGGGGCCGGCCGTCTCGGCGACGGCGCCGGCCGGCGATCGGCCGCTGTTGGGCGATCGTCAGGTGCGAGGGCGCCGGGTGCGGCGAATCCTGATGCACCGCAATGAAGCGGCGGCCCGGCCGCCGGTTGCGCCGAATTGAGGGTGTACACTGCTTGTCTTTCATCTACATGCGGCACGGGCCTGCACTTTCATGGCGTCTTCGAAGGATTCCTACGACTTTCACGACCAGGTCGGGCACCTGCTGCGCCGCGCGTATCAGCGGCACGTATCGATCTTCCAGGAAGCGATCCCCGATTCGGATCTCACGGCCGCGCAGTTCGTGACGCTGTGCGCGGTCAAGGAACGCCAGGCGTGCTCGCTGAACGACATCGTCAAGGCGACCGCGATCGACCAGGCGACGATTCGCGGCGTCGTCGAGCGCCTGAAGACGCGCGCGCTGATCGAGGTGCTGCCCGACCCGAACGACGGTCGCAAGCTGATCGTGCGCGCGACCGCGACCGGCCTCGCGCTGATCGACCGCACTGTGCCGTTCGCACGGCAGGTGACCGAGCGCACGTACGGCACGCTCAATCCGGGCGAGCGGGTCGCGCTGCAGTTCCTGCTGCGCAAGATGATGGAAGAAGACGGCGAAGCGTGATGCGCACGCGGGGCGCCGGCCGGGCCTACGCCGTGCCGGCGGGTGCGGTTGCGGCCGCTTCGTCGGCGCTCATCAGCCGGCCGGCCTCGCGTAGCGCGGCGCGGACCGCTTCGGGCGTAAACGGCGGCGCGTAGAACCGCACGCCGGTCGCATCGAACAACGCGTTCGCGACCGCGGCCGGGCCCGGCACCGACGCCGATTCGCCCGCGCCGAGCGGCGGCTCGCCTTGCCTCGGCATCAGCACGACATCGACGTCCGGCACTTCCGCGAACGTCAGGATCGGATAGCTCGCCCATTCGCGCGACGCGACCTTGCCGTCCGCGAACCGCACGCGCTCCTTCAGCGTGCGGCTCAGTACCTGGATCACGTTGCCGTGGATCTGGTGGCGCACGCCATCCGGGTTGATCATCGTGCCGGTGTCCTGGCCGACCGTCACGCGTTCGATGCGTATCTCGCCCGACACGCGATCGACGCACAGGTCGACGATCCATGCCGACCACGCCGCGCCGAAACCGGGGAAGCGGCTGTGCACGTAGCGCGCATACGCGACGCCGCGACCGCGCGCGAGCCGCGTGCCGTCTCGTGCGCGAGGCGTGCGCGCCGTGCGCGGTGTCCAGCCCGCGCGGTCGGCCACGGCTTGCAGCAGCTCGGCCGCGCGCGTGTCCTGCAGATGGCGCAGCCGGAATGCGAGCGGATCGACGCCGGTCAACGCCGCGCATTCGTCGACGAACGCATCGTGCGCGAACGAGTTCGGCAGCGCCGATACGCCGCGCAGCCACGCCGCGCGCACGAGCGGCGCGAGATCCTCGCAGACGAAGCGGCGATGCGGGCTTGCGTATGGCGACACGGCCGTGCGGTCGCCCATCTCGAACACGCGCGGCTCGGGCGCGATCGTGCCGGTCAGCAAGGCCGCGAGCAGCGGCGCGTCGTTCGACGGATAGCGCGTCGTGAAGTCGTAACCGAGCAGGCTGCCGTCACGCGTGACGGTGCCGGTTACCTGCATCGACTGGCCGGCGCCTTTCGGTTCCCACAGATGCTCGTCCGCACGCGACAGTTGCACGCGCACCGGTCGGCCGACCGCGCGCGACAGCAGCAGCGCGTCGCCGCACACGTCGTCCGCGCCGTTGCGGCCGTAGCAGCCGGCCGCCTCCATCCGCACGACATCGAAATCGGCTTCGTCGCGCGCGACGAGCGTCGCGAGGTCGAAGCGCAGCGACACCGGATTCTGCGTGCCGGACCACACGGTGATCCGACCGTTGCCCGGTTCCCGGTAGTCGGCGAGCGCGCATGACGGGCCGATCGAGCCGTGCATCTGGAACGGCCACGCATAGGTGCGCGACAGCGTGATCGTGTCGGGCTGCGCGCGCGCCGCGTCGACATCGCCTTCGTCGAGCAGCACGCGGCGTTTGGCCGGCGCGGCGGCGATCGCGGCGGCCGGCTCGTCGAGCGGCGGCAGCGCGGCATGCGGCCGCCACGTCACGCGCAACTGGCGCGCCGCGCGGATCGCATGTTCCTCGCGTTCGGCGACGACGCCGACGAAATCGCCGATCGCGACGACGTCCACCAGCCCCGGCACGTCGGCGACCGACGCGCGATCGACGTCGACGAGCGACGTGCCGACGAACGGCCCGCTGTCGTGGCCCGCATACGGCGGCCGCACGACACGGCCGTGCAGCATGCCCGGCACGCGCATGTCGTGCACGAACGTGAGCTGGCCGGTCGCTTTCGCGGGCAGGTCGACGCGCGGCGCCGACTTGCCGACGATCCGGTACAGCGCGGGATCTTTCGTGCGGGTGTTCAGGTCCAGCGTCAGCGCGATGCGATGCGCGGCGACGAGCGCCGCGAACGTCGCCGTTTGCCCGTCCGCCGAAATGGTCCCGTCGTCGATGGCCAGCCGCTCCACGTCGACGCCGAACCGCTCGGCGGCGAGCGCCAGCAGCGCATGGCGCGCCTGCGCGGCCGCGCAGCGCAGCGGCGTCGCGGAAATCTGGATCGTCGCGCTCGCGATGGTCGGGCCCTGGTTCGGTGTCGCGGCCGTGTCGCCGAGCACCATCGTCACGCGCGCGGCCGGCACGTCGAGTTCCTCGGCGACGATCTGCGCGAGCGACGTGCGGATGCCGGTGCCGAGATCGACGTGTCCGTTGAACGAGAGGATGCGGCCGTCGTCGAGAATCGCGACGAAGACTTCGGGCAGCGCCGGCACGTAGGACGACAGGCTGCCCGGCTGGCCGGGCGCCGGCTTGACGGGCGGCGCGGGCGGCCGGATCACGGTCAGGCAGCCGTCGCGCACGAGCAGTTCGGAACGGTTCACAGGGGAGGTGTCCTGTCGGGAGCGGCGCGGCCGGCGACCGGATGCGTCGGAGAGGGTTCGGGCGGCGCGCGTCAAGCCAATCTAGGTCGCCAAAAGCGCAGCGTCAATCGCGGGCGACGCATGCGCCGCCAGCGATCCGTCGCGACTCAACGCACGTGCGCGTGCATGGCGTCGATCGCCGCGATCGCGTCGTCAAGCGGCATCACGGCCGCATATTTCTGCTGCATGTCGAACAGGTTCGCGTCGTGCGGCGCGATCGCGCGATCGCCGACGCAATCGGCGAGCACGAGCGGGCGGAACCCGTGCGACATCGCATCGACCACGCTCGCGCGCACGCAGCCGCTCGTCACGGCGCCCGCGACGAGCAGCGTCTGCACCGCGCGCTGCGCGAGCCAGGGGCTGAGCTGCGTGCCGAAGAACGCCGACGGCACGGTCTTGCGCACGACGAGTTCGCCGGCCGCGGGCGTGAGCTCGGGCACGATCGCGCTGTTCGGATGATGCTCGGTCAGCGTCGCCATGCCGGGCACCTTCAGCGAGAACACGTTGTCGTCGCTGCCGTCGTCCGCGTACACGATGCGGCTGTGCGCGACGGGCCAGTCGCGTTCGCGCGCCAGTGCGAGCGCGTGCGTCGTGCGTGCGATCGCCGGCGCGATGTTGCCGCCGCCGAACGTTGCGGGATCGGCGAAGCCGACCACGAAGTCGACGATCAGCAGGCCGATGTTGCCGTGCGGCGGCAGCGGCGTGCCGAAACCCTGCTGGCGGTAGACGTTCGCTTCGGCGTGGCGGGAAAGATCGTTCATGGTGTCGGGCGCTCGTCGGTCACGCGGGTTGGTCGGTCACGCGGCCGTCGCGCACGACGGTTTCGCCGTCGAGCTCGACCGTGCAGCGGCGCAGCGGGATGTCGATGTGGCAGGTGGTCGTGCGGTTGCCGCCGCCTTCGTTGTTCGGGCCGAGCGAGAACAGGAAGTTGCCCTCGAACGCGCGCGCGTCCATCCCGATCGTCGCCTCGCGGTCGTACAGCCCGAGCGTCGACCAGCGCGCGCGCGGTTGCAGCCCCCAGCCGATATGCGAGATCGCATAGCCTTCGGGGTCCGCGAAGGTCTCCATGTAGTCGCGCAGCAGGTCGGCGTCGACGCCGCCTTCGATGTGCGTCGCATAACCGCCTTCGACGGTCAGCGCGATCGGCTCGCTCACGTAGTGCTTCTGCGGCAGCAGGATGTCGCCGCGATCGATCACGATCGTGCCGCGCGCGGTGCGGTCGTTCGGATAGGTCAGCGCGAAGCCGCTCGGCCAGTGATCCCAGCGGCCGGGCGCGTCGACGAAGCCGTATTCGGCGGTCGGCGGGAAGTCGCCGAGCGGGCAGGTGAGCGCGGTGCCGGCCGCCGACGTCACGCGCATCTCGCGGGCGGTGGCGATCCGCTTCGCCGCGGCGAGCACGCGCGTGCGGTCGGCCAGCGTCGGCACCATCCGCACGAGCACTTCGGGCGGCTCGACCGCGAGCAGGATCTTCGTGCCGGATTTCAGGATGTCGTGCTGCTCGGGCGAGAACAGCAGCGTCATCAGGTCGAGCACGAGGTCGCTCTCGCGTAGCGCGGCGATCGCGGCCTTGTTGCCGGTCAGCGGCGTCGTGCCGAGATACGCGAGCGGGTCGCGGCTGAACGCTTTCTCGCCGTTCACCGGCGGCAGGTCGAGCCGGTTGACGATCGCGCCCATCGATTGCGTCGCGATCAGCGCGCACGACAGCGTCTGAGGATGGGTGGCCGCGCTCGTCAGGATCGTGACGGTCTGGCCCGGTTCGAGGCGCGACAGCGTGAGCACCTGCTTCCACGCGTCGATCAGTTGGGTGTCGCTGACTGGCATCGTCGGCTCCGGTAAGGGCGTGAGGGAAAGGGGATCAGGCCGCGAGCGGCGTGCCGAGGAAGCCGCCGAACGCCGCGTAGAAGCCCGGCGCGTTGTCCCACGGGATCATGTGGCCGGCATCGGGCACGCGCACGTGTTGCATCGACGGCGTTGCGCGCTGCAGTTCCGTGACGTCGTCGTCGCGTACCACGTCGCCGCGTTCGGCCGTGATCAGCAGCGATGGCACGGCCAGTTGTGCGGCGTCCGCGTGGAAATCGTCGGTATGGAATCCTTCATGGCTCGCGCGCACCGCACGCTCGTCGCAGGTATGCAGCCACTCGGCGCGCAACTGGAGTTCGGCATCGGTCCAGGTCGGGCAGAACGCGCGCATGCCTTCGGCGTCGGTGCCGGCGCGCGCGAGCGCCATCGAGTCGATGTACCACGGCAGCTTGCCCGGATAGTCGCGGCGGTTCGGGCCCGACACGGGGGGATCGACGAGCACGACGGATGCGAGCCCGCGGATGCCGCGCCGCGCCGCGCGCGCGGCGATCCGCGCGCCCATCGAATGGCCGACGAGGCTCGTGCGCGGCAGGCCGAGCGCGGCGACGAGCGCCGCGACGTCGTCGGCCTGTGCATCGAGGCTGTAGTCGAGCGACGGCGATGCTTCCGACAGCCCGCGGCCGCGCACGTCGAGCACATAGGTGTCGAATGCCGCACCGAAGGTTTCGCCGACGAAGCCCCACGTGATCGCGGGGCTCGTGATGCCGGGAATCAGCACGATCGCGGCGCGCGACGCGCGTTCGCCGGTCGCGCCGCCGTAGCGCAGGTAGTGCTGGCGGATGCCGTTCGCGCGGATGTTCGCGCCATACAGGAAAGTCGAGGGCATGAATGGACTCCGTCGGAAGGGCCGGGTTCAGTACGCGCCGGACAGCAGCGCGCCGGCGCCGGGCACGACCGGCTCGAGATCGAGCTCGCGCAGCATCGCGTAGGTGGTCGCGATCGCGGCCGTGATCACGGGCTTGCCCGTCATCGCCTCGACCTTCGCGACGGCCGGCAGCGACGGCATCTGCACGCACGCGGACAGCACGATCGCGTCGGCGTCCTGGTACGGCAGTGTCTTCACGATGTCGGGCAGGCGAGCCGGATCGTGGCGGCCGACGTCGAGGTTGTCGGGAATTTCCAGCGCGCGGTAGCCGAGCACTTCGAAGCCTTCGTTGCGGATGTAGTCGACCACGAGTTCCGTCAACGGCAACATGTACGGCGCGACGACGACGATGCGCTTCGCACCGATCACCTTCAGCGCGTCGACGAGCGCACCCGCGCTCGTCAGCACGGGCGCCTGTGCGCCGTTGTCGGCCGTGTGCTTGGTCAGGCGCGCCTGCGACACGCGGTGGTAGCCGTGCCCCATCGCCATGATCGCAACGAGGCACGCATAGCCGAGCACGTCGACGCGCGCGTCGCTCAGTTCGAGCGCGCAGCGGTCGGATTCGGCATCCATCGCCGCCAGTTCCTCCTTGACGACCTTCTTCATCCGCATCCGGCTCGAGTGATACGTGAAGCGCTCGGGGCGGATCGTTTCGCGCAACCGCAGCATCGCGGGAATCTCGGTTTCCATCGTCGTGTTGGAACTCGGCACGATCTGGCCGATGCGGTAGGTCTTGCTCATGACGGGAGGCTCCGTGTCGGTAAGGGTGAGGCGGCACGCTGGCGCGGGATCGCCGGATTTCGAGCAAAGTCTAGTGTGTACATTTGAAAATGGCAATGGATCAAAATGATGACAATCGCACGAAGATCGTTTGTGTGTACGGAGTTAAGAGGAATTATTGGTGTTTTCCCGAATGTGAATAAAACGAATGACAATCCGCTTGTCCTGAATAAATTGAGTGTGTACGCTACATAAACGCCATTCAATCCGCCCGTTCTCGTGCCGCGTTCGGCAACGGGCCCACGATCAGGAGATCCGCATGAGCACACCCCGTATCGCAATCATCGGCGCCGGTCTCGGCGGCACGGCCGCCGCGGCACTGCTTCAGCGCGGCGGCTACGACGTCGCGCTGTACGAGCAGGCGCCGGCGTTCTCGCGCCTCGGCGCGGGCATCCACCTCGGCCCGAACGTGATGAAGATCATGCGGCGCATCGGCTGCGAGGACGCGCTGAACACGATGGGTTCGCATCCGGATTTCTGGTACAGCCGCGACTGGCAGACGGCTGACGTGCTCGCGCAGATCCCGCTCGGCGACTACGCGCGCAAGACCTACGGCGCGAGCTACCTGACCGTGCATCGCGGCGATTTCCATGCGTTGATGACGCAGGCGGTGACGCCCGGCACGATCCGCTTCGGCAAGCGGCTCGCGGCGGTGGAGGACACCGGCGACGCGGTGCGGCTGACGTTCGCCGACGGCAGCGTCGAGACGGCCGACATCGTGATCGGCGCGGACGGCGTGAATTCGCGGATCCGCGAGCACCTGCTCGGCGCGGAACCGCCGCGCTACACGGGGTATGTCGCGCACCGCGCGGTGTTCCCGGCGTCGCTGCTCGGCAACAAGCCGTACGACATGTGCGTGAAGTGGTGGTCGGAGGATCGCCACATGATGGTCTACTACGTGACCGAGAAGCGTGATGAGTATTACTACGTGACCGGCGTGCCGCAGGCCGAATGGCCCGAAGGCGTGTCGATGGTCGACAGCAGCCGCGACGAAATGCGCGACGCGTTCGCGGGTTTCCATGCCGATATCCAGCACCTGATCGACGTGTCGCCGTCGATCACCAAGTGGCCGCTGCTCGAGCGCGATCCGCTGCCGCTGTGGAGCCGTGGCCGCCTCGTGCTGCTCGGCGACGCGTGCCATCCGATGAAGCCGCACATGGCGCAGGGCGCGGCGATGGCGATCGAGGATGCGGCGATGCTCGCGCGCTGTCTCGACGAAGTCGGCATCGGCGACTACGCGGGCGCGTTCGCGCTGTACGAGGCGAATCGCGCGGCACGCGCGTCGAAGGTGCAGCTCGTGTCACACAACAACACGTGGCTGCGCACGAACGAGGATCCGTCGTGGGTGTTCGGCTACGACGTGTTCGACGTGCCGCTCGTCTCGCCGTCGCGCAACAACGTGGCGGCCGCGGCCTGACGCGCACGCGATTCTCGCGCCGGCCGGCGCTTCGCCGTCGCGAGAATCGATGCGCCGGACCGTGCGTTTTTCGGCGTGTTATATGTCATGCGCGCGCCGCCAGGTGCCGGCCGGCAGCAGTGCCTGCCGCCGGCCGGCCCTCGGCCCGCCACCGCATTCCGGATCCATTCATGTCCCATCCCGCTTCTCCGTCGCGGCCGCTGGCGTTTCGCGTGAACGGCACGCCGCACACCTTCGACGAGGCCGCGCCCGACGCGCTGCTGCTGCTGGTCCTGCGCAACGACTGCGCGCTCAACGGCCCGAAATACGGCTGCGGGCTCGGGCAGTGCGGCGCGTGCACGGTGCTTGTCGACGGGCAGGCGACGCGGTCGTGCGTCGTGCCGGCCGCCGCCGCGAGCGGGCGCGACGTCACGACGCTGGAAGGGCTCGGGTCGCGCGATGCGCCGCATCCGATCCAGCGCGCGTTCATCGACGAGCAGGCCGCGCAATGCGGTTATTGCCTGAACGGGATGATCATGAGCACGAAGGCGCTGCTCGACCGCAACCCCGCGCCGGACGACGCGGCGATTCGCGATGCGCTGCGCTTCAACCTGTGCCGCTGCGGCACGCACCTGGAGATCATCCGGGCCGTGCATCGTGCCGCACGCTATCTGCGGGACGGCGATGAAGCATGACCTGAGCCCGCCGGTCGAGCAGGAGCGCGCGGCGACGCACGAGCCGCGCGACGAAGGCGCCGCCGACGTACCGAACACGCATCACGCACGCTACGAATGGCCGATCGGCGATCTGCGCACGCACGCTTCGCTCGATATCGAAACGCGGACCGCGCGCGACGGAAGGATGACGAGCTGGCGCTATCGCGCGCAGGCAGCCGGCACGGTAACGGACGATCTTCACGGTTCGACGATCGACGGCACGGATTCCGGCCCTGCATCGCCGTTCGTGTACCGCCACGCGCAGACATCGATCGAACTGGCCGACGCCGGCCGCGCGATTCCCGGTTATGCACACGTGTTTGCCCGCGAATCCTTCGTCGACGAACTCGCGGGCGCGTTGCGGCGCGACCCGGTCGCGTTGCGCCTGCAGCATCTCGATGCATCGCGGGACGCGGGGCCGCGCGAGATTATCCGGATGGTCAGCGAACGCGCCGCATGGGGTGCACCGGTCGCGGCCGACGCGAGCGCACGTTCGCGCGTCAGCGGTCGCGGCTTCGCATTCGATGGCGCCGGCGCGCTTGCGGCACCTTCCGGCGGCGAACCACCGGCAGCAGATGCCGCCCGTGACGGCGACACGCGCTGGTCCGCTTGGGTCGTCGATCTCGATGTCGATCGCGCGACGGGCGACGTCGCGGTGCGGCGCGTCGTGGCCGGGCAGGGTGCCGGCAAACCGGGCGACGCGTCGATGGCCGGGTTGCCCGCGTGGCAGATCGAGGCGGCGATTTCGCACGTGATGGGCGCGCGGTTGTCCGCGCGGCCCGCGCATGACGAGAGCGATGCCGGAGCGCAGCCGGACGCGATCGCGCATGAACTGGTTGCTTCCGACGATGCGGCGCACCGCGCGCACGGCGAACTGTCCGCGCACGATGCGCGCCGGATCGAGCAGGCGGCGGCACCAGCCGCGGCGGCGATCGCGAACGCGCTGTACGACGCGACGGGCGTGCGTTTTCGCGCACCGCCGTTCGATGCGGAGCGCATTCGCGCAGCCCTCGCGCAACCGGCGCCGGTCGATTTCGGCACCGGGCCGCATGTCGCGTCGCGCCGCGTTTCGCGCTGGCGCCGCTGGCTGGCCGGCGGCGGCGCGGGCGGCGTGGTCGGCGGGCTGATCGGGCTCGCGTGTGCGATCCTGCCGGGGCCCGCGCCGATCGCGCCTGTCGCACCCGGCGGCGCGGACGGCGCGATGTGGAGCGCGGCGATGCTCGAACGCGGCCGCCAGGTCGCGATCGCCGGCGATTGCGCGGTATGCCACACCGCGCCCGGCGGCGCGACCAACGCGGGCGGGCTCGCGCTCGATACGCCGTTCGGCACGATCTACACGACGAACCTCACGCCCGATCCGGAAACCGGCATCGGCACGTGGTCGTATCCGGCGTTCGCGCGCGCGATGCGCGACGGCATCTCGCGCGACGGCACGCACCTGTACCCGGCATTCCCGTACACGGCGTTCGCGAAGCTGAGCGAGCCGGACCTGCTCGCGCTCTATGCGTACCTGATGTCGCAGCCGCCGATGAAGCATGTGCCGCCGAAGACGAAGCTGCCGTTTCCGCTCGACCAGCGGCGCCTCGTCGCCGGCTGGAACTGGCTGTTTCACGATGCGCGGCCGTTCGTGCCGGACCCGGCACGCTCCGCGATGTGGAATCGCGGCAAGTATCTGGTCGACGGCGCCGGGCATTGTGGCGCGTGCCACACGCCGCGCAACGCGCTGGGCGCGGAGAAGGGCGGCGTCGCGTATCTGTCGGGCGGCGAAGCGGAAGGATGGGTCGCGCCACCGCTCGTCGCATCGCCGGCCGCACCGGTGCCGTGGACCGAAGGCGCGTTGTTCGACTACCTGCGCACGGGCTTCTCCGCGCAGCACGGCGTCGCGGCCGGGCCGATGGCGCCCGTCGTCGCGGGACTTGCGTCGCTGCCCGAGCCGGACGTACGGGCGATCGCGCACTACCTTGCTTCGCTGTCGCCACCTGTCGACGCCGCGGTGGCCGCGGATGCGGCTGCCCGGCAGGCGCGCGGCGCTGAAACCGTCGCGACGCTCGGCCTCGAGAACGGCCGCCGCGCGTTCGACGCGGCGTGCGCGGTCTGTCACGCGGAATCGGGCGGCGTCGGGCATTTCGGCGTGCGCCCGCTGATGGGGCTCAACACGAGCGTCAGCCAAGCGGCGCCGGACAACCTGCTGCGCGTGCTGCACCACGGGATCGACCAGCCGGCCACCGACCGGCTCGGCTACATGCCGGGCTTCGGCGACGCGTTCGACGATCGGCAGATGGCCGAACTCGCCGCGTACATTCGCGCGCGCTATGCGCCGGGGCAGCCGGCGTGGCGCAATCTGGCCGAAGCATCGGCGAGGATCAGGCAGGAGCGCGTGCATTGACCGGCGCATGGGTGTGAGGGCACGAAATGGCGCACCGGTCGGGCAAAACTACGTGCGCGATGAAAACCGGCACGGCGCCGGGCTGTAAATCTTGCCTGCATCGGCCATCGTTTAACCATTCGAAACAATGTGTTCACTGAAAAGGGCATGATCTCCGGCGATCGGGCAGGCATACTGTCGCCTATGTTGTTCAATGCACGTCGGGCCGACGTGTGCCTGCCCTCATGTCCATGTCAGTTTCTTTTCGAACCCTGCGATGGTTGACCGTCGCGGCTGCCGCATGCTTGCTTGCCGCGTGTTCAACCGCTTCCGACGTGACCGCGACGTCGAACCCGAACGTATTCACCGTGACGACGCGCACGGTCGGCGTGTCGACGACGTGGGCCGATGCCCATGAGAAGGCCGTCAACGAAGCCACCAACTACTGCACGCAGCGCGGGATGCGCGCGAGCATGAAGCAGGAATCGCTGACCGGTGGCCGCCGCGTCGATGCACGCTCCGAACTCGCGTTCGAGTGCCATCCGACCTTCGAGACGGCATCGAACCCGCGCGGTTGAACGACGCGCGGCGTTGCCGCGCGACCGCCGCCGGAATTGGCACCTGCGTTTCTGTTTCTGTTCCCCCGTATGCAAGCCGACCCGCGATACGCGCAAGCGCATCGCGGGTCGGCGCACGTCCGGTGCTTGCCGCGTAGGCTACGCCGGCTGCGCCTCGTACAGCTTCACGCACGCGGAAAAGTCGAGTGCGCCGAGCCCCTGCTGGCTCATCGACTGATAGAGCTGCTGCGCGAGCGCGCCCATCCACACCGGCTGATGCGCGCTTCGTGCGGCTTCGGTCGCGAGCCCGAGATCCTTCAGCATCAGGTTTGCCGCGAAACCGCCCGCATAAGCGCGCGCGGCCGGCGCCGTGTCGCTCACGCCCGGATACGGGTTGTAGGTGTCCGAGCTCCAGCAGCGGCCGGTCGACGTGTTGATGATGCCGGCCAGCACGGCCGGATCGATGCCGAGCGCGGCGCCGAGCGCCATGGCTTCCGACACGCCCATCATCGAGATCCCGAGCAGCAGGTTGTTGCAGATCTTCGCGATCTGCCCGGTGCCCGTGCCGCCGCAATGCACGACGTTCTTGCCCATGTCGAGCAGCACGGGGCGGATGCGCTCGAACAGCGCGGCGTCCGCGCCGACCATGAAGGTCAGCGTGCCGGCCTGCGCGCCGCCGGTGCCGCCCGACACCGGCGCGTCGGCGAGCGGGAAGTCGCGCTGCGCGGCGGCTTCCGCTACCGCGCGCACGGTGCCGGGGTCGATCGTGCTGCAGTCGATCAGCGTTGCGCCGGCGCGCGCGCCGGCCAGCACGCCGTCGTCGCCGAGATAGACGGCGCGCACGTGCTGCGCGGCCGGCAGCATCGTGATCACGACCGCTCCGCGCGCGGCCGCGTCGCGCGGCGAGCCGGCCGCCGTTGCGCCCGCGCGCACCGCGGCGTTCACCGCGTTCGCGTCGAGGTCGAACACCGTCAGCGCGTGGCCGGTCTTGAGCAGGTTGGCGGCCATGGGGCCGCCCATGTTGCCGAGCCCGATGAATGCGATTTCCAAGTGCAGTCTCCTGTGTCGACCGGACTTGGCGCTTTAGCGCTTAGTCCGGTCCCATGCATCGTGGTCGACCGGACTTGGCGCTTTAGCGCTTAGTCCGGTCCCATGCTTCGCGGTCCCATGCATCGCGGTCGACCGGACTTGGCGCTTCAGCGCTTGGCCCGGTCC
>NZ_JAOTQT010000044.1:0-32045 GCF_025685725.1 Burkholderia sp. BKH01
GGCTGCGCACGCCGGACGGCGCGCGCGACGGCGCATGAGCGATCCGCTCGCGCAGCCGGGCGACGCGCCGGACGCCGCGCAGTTGCCGTGGCTGCAGCCGCTCGCGCCGCCGCCCGCCGCGCGCCGTGCCGCGTTTCATGCGCTCGTCTGCGATTTCAACCTGCGGCCCGACCGCTATCTGCACGTGACGCGCGTGCCGGCCGACTGGCCCACGCGCTACCGCTCGCCGGACGCATTCGGCGCGGCCGGCCGCAAGCTGCTCGCGCGGCATCTGCTCGATGCGAACGGCGTGGCCGACCGGCACGACTTCGACGTCGCGAACCCGTGCGCGCGGCTCGCGCTGCTGCCGGGCGCGGCGCTCGAGCAACTGGCGTCGTATGCGGGGCTGCTGCTACATCGCAACTGGCTGCGCGATGCGCTGACCGTGCGGCGCATCCGCGCGGAAGTCGCGGCCCGGCTCGGCGGCGATGCGCTGGAACTCGCACTCGAACGCGCGCCGGAATTCGGCGCGCTCGCCGACACGCTCGAACCGTGGCGCGCGGATCCCGCCGCGCTGCCCGTCGTGATCCGCGCACGCGGCGGGCGGCTGCTCGCGGATTTCATCGGCGTGGCGGGCGACGCGGTCGCGCGGCGCGCGCGCCTGAAGTTCAACCGCGCGATCGACGACGAAGCGCCGTACTGGCTGAATCGCGCGCAGCGCGATCAGTTCGGCGAACTGATGTTCCTGTTTCTGATTCCCGAGAGGCTTGCGTCATGGGATTGGCTTTTCTGATCACGAGCGACAACCTGCAACTGCTGTCGGAGCGCAAGGTGCTCAAGGAGCGCGAATACGCGGCGCTGCTCGACGCGTCCGCGGTGATCGCGACCGCCCACGACGAGGCCGCGCGCATCGTCGCCGACGCACAGCGCGAATTCGACAAGCGGCAGTCGGCCGGCTACGACGAAGGGATGCGCCGCGCGCAGCGCGAGCAGGCGGCGCACGCGTACACGCAGGCGCTCGCCGCCGCGCGCACGATGGAGACGATGAAGGACGCGATGGCCGACATCGTCGTGAAGGCCGTGCGCGCGATCGTCGGCGAGATGAGCACGCAGAAGCTGTACGAGGCCGCGCTGGCGCGGATCGCGCCGCTCGTGCGCGACGAGGCGTTCCTGGTCGTGCATGTCGCGCCCGGCCGCAAGGACGAAATGCGCGACGCGCTCGACGGCGCATTCGCGGGGCAATCGAACCGGCAGAAGATCCGCATCGTCGAGGATGCACAGCTCGAACGCCATGCGTGCACGGTCGAGACGCCGTCCGGGCGCATCGACGCTAGCCTCGACCTGCAGATCGACGCGCTGCGCCAGGCGATCCGCCGCGACGCGCTGAAGGGCGCCGCGCGATGAACGCGCCGCTCGACGATATGCAGCCGTTCGGCAGCGGCGACGACGACGGCGCGCCGTTCGATCGCGGCCGCCTCGTCGGCGAACTCGACGCGGGGCTCGCGTTTTTCTCGCCGGTGTCGGTGCAGGGCCGCGTCAACCATGCGGTCGGGCAGATTTTGAATGCGACGGGCATCCGCGCGCGGCTCGGCGAGATCTGCGAACTTCGCACGCCGAACCAGCCGACATTGCTCGCCGAGGTGGTCGGGTTTTCGCGGCAGACGACGCTGCTCACGCCGCTCGGCGACGTGGCCGGGCTGTCGCCGGAGACGATTGTCGTGCCGTCCGGGCGCGAGCATGTGTTTCCGGTGGGCGAAGGGCTGTTCGGCCGCGTGCTCGACGGGCTCGGCCGGCCGCTCGACGATCGCGGGCCGGTGACGGGCGCCGCGTGGGTATCGACGCAGCGGGATCCGCCGAACCCGCTCGCGCGCCAGATGATCGACACGCCGTTTCCGACCGGCGTGCGCGTGATCGACGGGCTGATGACGCTCGGCGTCGGGCAGCGCGTCGGCATCTTCGCGCCGTCGGGCGTCGGCAAGAGCACGCTGCTCGGGATGATCGCGCGCGGCGCGCAGGCCGACGTGAACGTGATCGCGCTGGTCGGCGAACGCGGCCGCGAGGTGCGCGAATTCATCGAGCACAGTTTGTCGCCCGAGGTGCGCGCGCGTTCGATCGTCGTCGTGTCGACGTCCGATCGTCCCGCGATGGAGCGCGTGAAATCCGCGCTCGTCGCCACCGCGATTGCCGAGCATTTCCGCGATGCGGGCAAGCGCGTGCTGCTGCTCGTCGATTCGCTGACGCGCTTCGCACGCGCGCAGCGCGAGGTCGGCCTCGCGAGCGGCGAGCCGCCGACGCGGCGCAGCTTCCCGCCGTCGACGTTCGCGGTGCTGCCGCGCCTGCTCGAACGCGCGGGGCAGGGCGCGAACGGATCGATCACCGCGCTCTACACGGTGCTCGTCGAAGGCGACGAGGAATCGGACCCGATCGCCGAGGAAGTGCGCTCGATCCTCGACGGCCATATCGTGCTGTCGCGCAAGATCGCGCTCGCGAACCGTTATCCGGCGATCGACGTGCTCGCGAGCCTGTCGCGCGTGATGCCGCTCGTCGCGAGCCGCGTGCACCAGCATGCGGCCGCGCGCGTGCGCGAGCTGATCGCGAAGTACCAGGAGATCGAGCTGCTCGTGCAGATCGGCGAGTATCGCGAAGGCAGCGACCGGCTCGGCGATCTCGCGCTGCGCGCGCGCGACGCGATCGGTGCGTTCTGCGCGCAGGCGTCGCATGAGGACGTGCATTTCGACGCGCTGCTCGCGAAGCTGACGAAGCTGGCGAACGATCATGTCTGAAGCCGACGACCGCCTCGTGCTCGCCACGCTCGCGCGCCTGAAGCGCGTGCGCGAGATGCGCAGCCAGATCGCGCGCGTCGCGGCCGCGCGCCAGCAGGGCATCGCCGCGCAGAGCCGCCGCGCGCTCGAGGCCGCGCATGCGCAGCTCGCGCAGCAGGTCGCCGCGAAGGCCGCGATCCAGACGCGGCTCGCCGACGACGTGCGCGAGGCGCGGGCGCTGCAGAACGCGGCGGCCGACACGCGTACGTTCGACCGGCACATCGGTACCGCGAACGCGTCGGTGAGCGAGGCCGCGCACGTGCATCGCGGCCACGAGGCGACGCTCGCCGACCTGCAGCGTGCCGCGCGCAAGGCGAAGGCCGCCGAGGACAAGCTCGACAAGGCCGGCGAGAAGGCGCTGCACGCGCGCGCCGCGCGGGTCGAGCGCGAGTCCGACGAAGTCGCGGACGGCTATGCGGTGCGGCGCTTCGCGACGGCCGGGGTATGGGGCGGCGCGGCGGGCGATGTGGCCGGCCACGCGGCCGCGCAGCCGGCAGAGGCCGCCGCGTTCGATGCGGAGATGGCCGCGCAGCCGGCCGATGCGGAAGCCGGCGCAGCCGACGTGACTGCCTCAACTGTTTCAACTGCCTCAACTGCCCCGTCAGCCCCGGCCGACGACCCCGCGCCGCCCGCCGCCGCGGAGCGCCGATGCTAGACCAGGCCGCGGGTTTCAACGACGTCGCGGGCACGCTGCGGCCGCTGCTCTACGTGATGCCGCGCCTGTTGCCGATCATGTTCGTCGTGCCGGTATTCAACGAGCAGATCATCACGGGGCTCGTGCGCAACGGGATCGCCGTCGTGATCGCCGCGTTCGTCGCGCCGGCGATCGACGCCGCGCAGGTGGCCGCGCTGCCGTTCCTGATGTGGTGCCTGCTCGTCGCGAAGGAGGCAGTGGTCGGCATGCTGCTCGCGGGCGCATTCAGCGCGGTGCTGTTCGCGATCCAGGGCGTCGGCTACCTGATCGACTTCCAGACGGGCAGCGGCAGCGCCGCGTTCTTCGATCCGATGGGCGGGCACGAGGGCGGCCCGACGTCGGGCTTCCTCAATTTCGTCGCGATCGCGCTGTTCGTCACCGCCGGCGGCCTGCAGGTGCTCGTGCAACTGTTCGCGCAGTCGTACGCGTGGTGGCCGATCGGCTCGCTCGGCCCGGATTTCTCGTCGATGCTGCAGACCTTCGTCGTGCGGCAGACCGACACGATCTTCGAATGGATGGTGAAGCTCGCCGCGCCGGTGACGATCGTGCTGGTGCTCGTCGAGCTCGGCATCGGCCTGGTCGGGCGCGCGGTGCCGCAGCTCAACATCTTCGTGTTCTCGCAGCCGCTGAAGAGCGCGCTCGCGCTGCTGATGATGGTGCTGTTCCTGCCGGTGGTGTACGCGTCGCTGCATTCGCTGCTGAGCCCCGACAGCGGGCTGATGGCGCTGCTGCGCGCGCTGTTCGCCGCGCACGGCGGCGCGTGAGCGCGCGACGGAGCCGACATGGCCGAAAAGGACCAGAAGCCGACCGAGAAGCGCCTGCGCGAGGCGCGCGAGAAAGGCGATGTGCCGAAGAGCGCGGAAACGATTTCGTCGGCGTTCTTCGTCGGCGTATGCGTCGCGCTCGCGGTGGGCATCGGCGCGCTGTTCGCGCGGCTGCAGGCGTTGTTCCGGCTCGTGTTCGACGCGACCGGCGCGGCCGACCCGTCCGCACGGATCGCGGTGCTGATCGACGGCGCCGCGCGCGACTGGGCGACGCTGTCCGCGCAGATCGTCGCGGCCGGGCTGCTGGCCGGCCTGCTCGCGGGTTTCGTGCAGGTCGGCGGCGTGATGGCGTGGAGCCGCCTCGTGCCGCAACTGTCGCGGCTCAATCCGGCCGAGGGGCTGAAGAACCTGTGGTCGATGCGCAACCTCGTCAATCTCGCGAAGATGCTGCTGAAGACGGCGCTGCTCGCCGCGACGCTCGGCTGGCTGATCGTCGAGTCGCTCGACCCGTCGGTGCAATCGGGTTTCACGCGGCCGATGTCGATCCTTGCGCTGATCGTGAAGCTGCTGATGATGCTGTTCGGATGGGCCGCGCTGATCTACATCGTGATGGCGCTGATCGACATCGTGCATCAGCGCCACGAGTTCAACCAGAAGATGAAGATGTCGATCGACGAAGTGCGGCGCGAGCACAAGGAGGACGAGGGCGATCCGCACATCGAGGCGAAACGCCGGCAGCTCGCGCGCGAAGCGCAGTTCGCGTCGCTGCCCGACCGGATCGGTTTCGCGTCGGTGGTCGTCTATTCGCCGCGCGTCGCGGTCGCGCTCTATTACGGCGGGATCGGCACGCTGCCGTGGGTGCTCGCGCGCGGCGAAGGCGAGGCAGCCGAGCGGATCGTGCGGCACGCGCGCGACGCGCTGCGCCCGACGCTCGCGAACGTCGGGCTCGCGCAGGCGCTGTACGAGACGACACCCGAGAACGGCACGATCCAGCAGCAGCATTTCCGCGAGGTCGCGCAGTTGCTGAAATGGGCGACTGGCGCGACTTGACGCACGCCGCGGCGGGCCGCGACAGGCGTGGCGGCATGCTGTCCCCTTTTTGCTCGGCCCGCGTGCCTGCGCGACCCTCCGTTCCGTTTCGATATGGCCCTTTGCGCGACCATGCGTGCGCGGCGCTTGACGTCATTTTTTTTCCGGAGGTGGCCGGAATTCATCGGTGAATTATTGCTGATTTATTTCTTCGTAATATGGCTCGATCGTCACGCTTGGCGGCGGGCCGCGAGGTTGCGCCATGCGTGACGGAACAGGTCAACAGGGGCAGACAAATCAAATGTGCGGAATCGACGGCTTTCTGAATAGCGTCGCCTGCGATGAGGAGACAGCGCGCGGCACGCTCGCGCGAATGACGGCGAGCCTCGCGCATCGCGGGCCGGACGGGCAGGGCATCTGGGTCGATCCGGAAGCCGGCATCGCACTCGGCCACCGGCGGCTTGCGATCGTCGACCTGTCGGTGCATGGCCGACAGCCGATGGCATCCGCGTGCGGCCGCTACGTCATGGTCTTCAACGGCGAAATCTACAACCATCGCGAACTGCGCGCGGAGCTCGAGCGCGCGGGGCGCGCACCGGCGTGGCGCGGCCACTCCGACAGCGAGGTGCTGATCGCGGCGATCGTCGCGTGGGGTGTCGAGGCGACGCTGCGGCGCGCGACCGGCATGTTCGCGTTCGCGCTGTGGAATCGCGAGTCGCGGGTGCTGACGCTCGCGCGCGACCGGATCGGCGAGAAGCCGCTCTACTACGGCCGGATCGGCGACGCGCTCGTGTTCGCGTCGGAGCTGAAGGCGCTGCGCGGCTATCCGGGCTTCGACGGCACGGTCGACCGCGACGCGCTGTGCCTGTACCTGCGCCAGTCGAGCGTGCCCGCGCCGTACACGATCTATCGCGGCATCCACAAGCTGCCACCCGGCACGTACATCCAGTTCGAGCATGCGCGCGACACGCCGCGCGTGCGCGCGTACTGGACGCTCGAACAGGCGATCGAGAGCGGCCGCGAGCAGCCGTTCGAGGGCAGTGCCGACGAGGCCGTCGGCCAGCTCGACGCGATCCTGCGCCAGGCCGTCGCGCGGCAGATGCAAGCCGACGTGCCGCTCGGCGCGTTCCTGTCGGGCGGCGTCGATTCGTCGGCGATCGTCGCGCTGATGCAGGCGCAATCGGCGACGCCGGTCGACACGTTTACGATCGGCTTCCATGAAGCCGGCTACGACGAAGCCGGTTACGCGAAGGCCGTTGCGCGCCATCTCGGCACGCGGCATACCGAGCTTTACGTGACCGCCGACCATGCGCTCGGCGTCGTGCCGAAGCTGCCGTCGATCTACGACGAGCCGTTCGCCGATGCATCGCAGATCCCGACCTTTCTCGTGTCGGAGCTGACGCGCCGGCATGTGAAGGTGAGCCTGTCCGGCGACGGCGGCGACGAGCTGTTCGGCGGCTATACGCGCTACTTCCTGACACCGCGCCTGTGGCGCAAGCTGCATCGCGTGCCGGCCGCCGTGCGCGCGCGGATCGCCGCCGCGCTGCATGCGTTGCGGCCCGATCACGCGGACCAGCTCGCGGCCGTCGCGCAGGGCGCGTGGGGCGGCGTGGAGGCGCGCGAATCGGCGTCGCGCATCGGCGACCGCCTGCACAAGCTCGGCCACGTGATGACGGCCGAGAGCCGCATCGGCCTGTACCGGCTGCTGATGTCGTCGGTGCATCATCCCGAGCGCATCGCGCTGTCGGGGCAGGAGCCGCCGACGCCGCTCGACACGGTGTCCGCGTGGCCCGCACACCTGAGCTTCGCTGAGCAGGCGATGGCGATCGATACGCTCACGTATTTGCCGACCGACATTCTCGCGAAGGTCGACCGCGCGGCGATGGCCGTGAGCCTCGAGACGCGCATGCCGTTCCTCGACCATCACGTCGTCGAATTCGCGTGGCGCGTGCCGGCGTCGGTGCGCTTGCCGGAAGGGCAGTCGAAGGCGCTGCTGCGCCGGCTGCTCGACCAGTACGTGCCGTCCGCGCTGATCGACCGGCCGAAGCAGGGCTTCTGCGCGCCCGTCGATCACTGGCTGCGCGGCTCGCTGCGCGACTGGGCCGAGGCGCTGCTGCGGCCGTCGCGGTTGCGCGAGGAGGGTTTCTTCGATGCGGCCGCGGTCGAGCGCCTGTGGCGGCAGCACCAGACGGGCCGGATGAACTGGCAGCATCCGTTGTGGACGGTGCTGATGTTCCAGGCGTGGCTGGAGGCGCAGCGGGCGGGGTGACGGAATCGTCACGCCCGCCGTCCATGGCGCGCGGGCCGACCGTCATCCGACGACCAGCGGCGTGCCGATCGCCAGTTGACCGGGATCGCGCGCCGTCGACGGATTGAGCTGCAGGATTTCGTTCAGCGCGCGCGCATCCTGTTCGCCGGGCGTCATCGCCTGCTGATCGGCGCGCGACACGTGCGCGGCGTCGAGCAGCGACTGGCGATTCCGGCTTGCGATCACCCACAGCGAATCGCCGGCGACCACGATATAGGGCTGCGGGGCGTTCGACGGCGACGGCGGGTTCGATGGCGTGCCTTGCGACGGTTGCGGCTGCGACGGCGTGGCGCTCGCCGAAGGCGACGGCAAGGCGC
The DNA here is from genome assembly GCF_025685725.1 of Burkholderia sp. BKH01. Taxonomy (NCBI): domain Bacteria; kingdom Pseudomonadati; phylum Pseudomonadota; class Betaproteobacteria; order Burkholderiales; family Burkholderiaceae; genus Burkholderia; species Burkholderia sp. BKH01. Next base: position 7,914 of record NZ_JAOTQT010000044.1, read on the forward strand.
TTGGTGACGCACTCGGTGACGCACTTGGCGATGCGCCCGGCGCGACGTTCGACTGCGATGATCCGCCGCCGAAAAACCAGTTGAACATGCCGCCGATCACAGGCGCCATGCCGATGACGAACTTGTAGCCGAATGCGGCGACCGGAATCATCACCACCGCGGTCGGGATCTTCTTGACGAAAGGCGTCGCGTTCGGGAAGTGCGTATTGAGCCGGCCGGCGAGCAGCAGCGCGGTCATGGTGCCGGTCGCGAACGCAAGATTGTATTGGTCCTTGCCCAAGTAGGACGCGGTCGAGAATCCACCGAGCGCGACCGACGCGAAGTCGCCCGTCGAATCGAGCAGGCGCACGACACGGCTGCGTTTGTCCGCGTTCACGCGCCGCGACACCATCAGGAGCGACGCACCGGCGTAGGCGGTGCCGAGCACGCCGCCGACGATGGCTGTCGAGCCTGCCGTGACGTCGAACCAGGCATGCGCGCCGTGCGCTTCGGCGATCTTGAGAATGCCGCTCGCGACCGACGCAACCGACGCGACCGTCGTGCCCGCGCGCCCCGTGATACCCAGCAGGCTGCGCGGATTGCCCGCATGCAGTTGCTGAAGCGACGTGCCGCCGACGAATCCCTGCATTTGCGTGAGCACGTCGTCGGCGAGCGCCGTGATGTTCGTTTTGGCATCGTCGAAGCTCATCGTCCCGTGCCGGTATTGCTCGACGTATTGCGTCGCCTTCGCTTGCGCGTGGCGCACCGCGGCCTCGAGCTGGCGAAGCCGATGTTCTCCGTAGTCGTGCGTCGTCGAGTTGAATTGACGGGCGAGCGTGGCGCCGAGGTGCGTGATGGCCGCCACCGCTGCCTTCGGATCGCCCGACTGCAGGCTGCGGATCGCGCCCTGATGCATCACCTGGAACACGCGTCCGAGACGCGACGCGAGCAGAAACGACGACGACGCGTTACCCAGCGCGGTCGTGTCCAGCCAGTGGACCGCAGCGCCCAGGCCGATCAGGCCGGACATGCCGAGGACGGTCCCGCTCGCGATCTTCGCCTTGCGCATGTCGGACGGGTCTTTCGACAGCCGGTGCACGCGCAGCGCGTTGAGCCGCGCACTCCCTTCGTCGATCGTTTCGGAAGTCGGCCTGGCAGGTTGCGCAATGGCCTTGCGGGCGGCGCCGATCGGCAGCGAGTCGTCGTACTGCAACGCTTTCTGGCCGGTGACCGTCTTCCAGTACTGATGGCTGTCGGGCGCCGGCACCGATGCCAGCAACGGCCGCGCGGGAACGCTGCTGCCGTGACGGCCGAGCCACCCTTTGCCGGCCTCGCGGGCCAGTTTTGCGAGCGGATTGAGGCGCGCGTTGCTGTCCCACAGCGGTTTTGCCTTCTCGTTCGTGGCCCGGCGCGCCAGATTCAGCAGCGCCGACGTATTGCCTTCGTACAGCGCATCGCGCAATTCGGCGATGTCGGCGTCGGACATCGCGTGCGTTTTCTTCGCGATGCGCTCGATTTCCGTGAACAGGAATCGCTGCTGGTTCGCGAAATCCTGCGCACCGACCGGCTCGAAGACGCGCGTCAGCGCATCGCCGCCGTGCAGTCTCGCGAATTTTTCGGGCGCATTCTTTTGATAGTCGACGATCTTCGCCGCCAGTGCGCGCGTCAGGTCCGCGTTCGCGATGAAGTCGTCGCCGTGCGTGCCCCACGACAGGCCGACATGAACCCAGTCGAGCTGTTTGCGGCCCAGGATTGCGTCGAGCAATGCGACGTGGCCTTCGCCCGGCACAGGCTCGAGCACGGCGTCCGAACCGTGGAAGGTCAGCAGTACGAGCGGCGCGGGTTTGCCGTCGTTCTGCGCCGCCCATGCCTCGAGCGATTCGCCGATGCGCCGCATTTCTGCGTAGCCGTTGTTCGTGCCGGCCATCGCATGGCCGTCTTCCCGCGACACGAGCGGCCGCGATGGCGCCGCTTCGATGCGCAGCAGGAAGCCGTAATCGGATGCCGCCGTGAGCCACTTGTGCAGATGGGCGAGATCGTCGAGTTCGAGCACGTGCTGCGTGCCGTCAGGGGCCGTGCGCGTGAGCGTCGCCGTATCGTCGTCGTAGTGTGCGCCGGACGGGTCGCCGAAGCGTTTGGCCCGCTGGATCAGCCCCGGATCCTGCAGTGCGCCCATCGCCGCGGCGAGCGAATACGGATCGACCTGCAGCGCGACGGCCGGCAGCGCGCCGCCATACCGCTTGATGTACCGGATCATCTGGTCGGGGTTGTCGCGCAGCGAGAACGAGCGCGACATCGGGACGAAACGGTCGGCGAGGTCGGGCGGCAGCTTCCCGTAGCGCTTGATCAGCTTCCTGTCCGTGCTGCGCGCGGCGCCGATCCATTGCACGCCGCGCGTCGCCCAGTTGCCCGCGGACCGGGTGAGGGCGCCGTGCGGGTGGAGGCTCGACGCTTCGCGCCACATGTGCAGCGTCCCGAAGATCTTCTTCGCCAGCACGGCATCGGCGAGGATGGCCTTCGGCTGGTCGGTGAACGTGAGGCCGTTGCCTTCCTTACGCCCCACGTCGCGCTTGCCCCATTCGGTGAGACGCTCGAGCGTCGACGCGAAATCGGCGATCTTCGCCTTGCCGTAGCGCGTGACCGATTCGACGATCGTGCCCGATACGTACGCGGGCTGGTACGGCGCGAGTGCGATCGGTTTCGGGGGCGGGACGGCGGGCACGGCCGGCGGCTTCGCCGGCGCGACCGCGGCCGGTTTCGTTTGCCGGTTGCCGCGCGCGGCATTCCGGCCTTTCCGGCCCGCTCGGCCGGCGTTGCCGCCTTTGCCTGCCTGCGTACCTTGACCGCCCCGGCTCGCAACGAGCGGCGCGGCGGCCGCCGCCGGCTGCGCGGCTTGCCGGGCGGCTTCCTTGATCGCGGCGGCGCGCGGCGCGAATACATCGGGCGCGAGCCTCGACAGCAGGAAATGCTGATTGCCCCCATACGGCCCGCGGCCGATCGTTGCCCGATCCAGCGGCAGACCGGGGTTGTCCGGGTCGCGGAACCGATCGACGTCGTCGTACCAGCGTACCGTGCCGTTCTCGACCGCGATGACGCCGGTCAGCGAGCCGCTCAGCACGTCGGTGACCGTGCCTTCGTGGTCGTACACGTACACGTAGTGACCGTCGGGGATCTTGCCCATCTCGAGCGCGCTGAACAGTTCGCTCGCGTGCTGCGCGTTGAAGTCGAGCGCGGTGTCCGCGGTCGTCGGCAGCAGGTGCGGCACGCCCGCATCGGCTGCCGCGCGGTTCTCGTGCCGCAGCGACGGGCGCGTCCATCCGAGCGTGCGCTGGACATACGCGTCCGGCTTCGACCACGGCGTCTTCGGGTTGTCGAGCGGGCGGCGCATTTTGGCCGGCGCGAAGCCGCCATAGCTTTCGACGACGTCGTGCGCGACCTTCGCGACGACGAAATGCACGCCGCGGCGCCCGCCGGGCAATGTGCGGAAGCGACGCAGGAACGCGGCGGCGAGTTCGCGCGATTCGATCTTTGCGTTGCCGAGCGTCGTCGTTTCGACGTACGTCCATTTCCCGGCGCCATCGCGCGTCGCGTAGCCGAGCACCTTGCCGGTCTTGCGTTCGACCGCATAGACCGTCGTCCCCGCGCCGGGATCGTGTCGAGCCGCCGGTTTCGGCCGCAGGAAGCGCGGCGCGCTGTCGAGCCGGTTCACGTTCTCGACGACTTCCGCGTCGACGCCCGTGTCCGACGGCTCGACGTCCCACGCGCGGCGTTCGCCGAAGTACGCGTTGATCCGTGCGGCGCCGCCGTACTTGCGCAACTCGGCGAGCGCGACGGTCGACACGTAGTAATCGTAATTCCCGCGGCCCGCGGCGCCTTTGTCCTTCAGTGCGAGAAAGGCGTGCTGCAACAGGTTCTGATCGATATCGGCCGATGCGGCCTTTTTGTCGACGAACTTGCCGTGTGCGTTCGTCCGGAAGCTCGCGATGAATTCGGGCTGCGGATGGATCGCATCGAGCCGGTCGGCGGGGCGGTCGGTGCGCAGTGCGATCAGCACGTGCGCGTCTTTGCCGAACGCTTCCTTCATCGCGTCGACACTGTCGAGCTGGTCGCCGTCGATGCGGATCAGGTCGCGCTTGCCGTGCGTCGCGAGCAGATCGAGCGCGCGCTGTTCGAGCTTGGCGGCCTTCCGGGCCGCGCGTCCGCGCGCCGGCTGCTGCTGCGGCAGCGACGCCGGCGCTGCCATTTCGCGCGGCACGCCGCCGGTTTGCATGTGTGCGATCTGGCTCGCGTAGTAGTCGCGATAGCTCGCATAGCCGGGCACCGACGGCTCGGCGTCGCCGAACGCGTCCGCGAGCCGGCGGAGTCCGGCTTCGTCGCCAGGCATTACGCGGTCGGCTTCGCGAGCGATCGCGTCGGGCAGGAGGACATCCTTCGAGATATCGATGCCCATGTCGTCGATGAGCTCGCGGCGCACTGCGAACGCATTCGCCTGCGCACGCGCTTCGGCCATCAGCGCGCGATCGACCGGCGTATCGGTCGAGGCGTGGTCGAGCAGGCGTCCGGCGATCGCTTCGACCGCATGCTGTGCTTCGTGCGCGAGCGCATACACGAGCGTACCGGTATGGCGCAGCCGGCCGTCGAGCACGATGCGCTGCTTCCCGGTATCGATCCGGCTGCCGCGCCCGGGCCGGCCGACCACGATTTTCCAGCCGGCGGCCTGCGCATGTGCCAGCTGAGCGCTCAGCAGCGTCGAGCGGTCGACGAGGGCGAGCGCTTCCTTCGATAGCGGCGCGCCGCCGAACCGCATCCGGATCTGCGTGATGACGGACGGCTTCTGAACGAACGCGTCGGGCGGCAGCGTGTCGGCGATGACAGGACGCGCGACGGCGATGTCGCCCTGTGCGAGGCCGCGCGTGAGCATCCGTTCGAGTTCGGTGAGTTTCTCGAGCGTCGTCAGGTGTTCGATCGGGTCGCGCGAGACCGGGCCGGGATCGCTCAGCAGGAAGTCGCCCTTGCGCGTGAAGATGCCCTGCAGGTCGAACGCGAGGCCTTCGCGTTCGACGACCGTGCGAATCTTCCGGACGTGTTCCAGCGCGGCCCGCGTGACGACGCGCGGGAGCGTGCCGGTCGCGGCCATCGTGTGCGTATGCAGGACGCCGAGCGGGCGGTACAGGACGCCGACGCGGCCGAGCACCGAGAACGGGCCGCTCATCGTGACCGTCTGCAATCCGTACGAACGCAGATCGTCGAGCGCGAGCCGTTCGTCGACGGCCGCACGCACATGACCGGATGCAGGGCGGTGTGCGTGGCGATCGTAGATGCCGAGCGCGGCGTCGTCGCCGAGTGCGAATACGGTCTTTTCGCCGCCGGAGCCGAGCAGTTCGCCGGCTTCGTGTGCGACGTCGACACGCGCGTTGCGGTCGCCGTGCGCATAGACGCCGAGCGGGTCGGCGTTCAGCGGACCGAGATCGTGCGGCGCGGCGGGCGCCGGATCGAGACGATGGAACGTGCCGGTGTCGAGCAGCGCGCCGTGCGCACCGACCGCCTCCGCGGGTGCGGCAAACACGGGCCGTTGCCACAGGTTCGCGAGCCGCGCCGCATGCGCGGCGCCGTCGTGCTTCGCGGCAAGCACGATCGCATAGCCTTCCGGCACCACGAACGGCGGCGCCATGTCGAGCATGTATTCGTGCGCGCTGACCGGCTGGCCGTCGGCGAGCAATGTGCCGTCCGCGCGCGTGTCGGCGTGCAGCACGACCACGCGGCGCCCGGCGTCGATCGTGAAATGACGCGTGCGCGCGGCGGCAAGCTCGGCAGCATCGGGTCGCTCGCCTGCGCGGTACGGCGAGGCGATCTCGGCATGCGCGCGGCTCCATGCGACGCGCGCGTCGAAGCGCGCGACGCCGCGCGGCACGGCGCCGGTTTCGTCCATCCGCGGCGCCGGCATCCGGCGCGGCATGCCGCCGCGTCCCTTCTGGCGCGACCAGACGTCGTTGTAGAACTCGCGATAGGTCCGGCCTTCCGCGCCCGACGTATGCACGCCGCCCAGCGTGCTCGCAAGCCGGTCGACCGTGCCTGCGTAGTCGTGCGACCGTCCGCGCCAGCTCGCGCCTTCGCGAGCGATTGCGTCCGGGTGAACGATGTGCGCGGCGATGTCGGTGCCGCCGGCCAGCCTGATTTCGTAGCGGGCCTCGAACGCGCTGATCTGCGCGCGCGCCTCGGCCTCGAGCGCCTTGCGCGTGAAGCCGCCGCGCTGCCCGGAGTCGTGGTCCAGCACGCCGGCCATCGCTTCGACCGCCTTGCGCGTTTCGCGCGCGAGCACGTACGTGATGCTGCCGGGATCGCGGAGGCCGCCATCGATCGTCACGCGGCGTTTGCGCGTATCGACGTGGCTGCCTCGGCCGCGTTTACCGATCGTCACGCGCCAGCCGGCGTCCTGCAGCATGCGCAACTGCGTCGCGAGCGTGCCCGACTGCATCGCGAGCGCTTGCACGGCTTCCGGCAGCGGTGCGCCGCCCAGACGCATCTGCATCCGCGTGATCCAGCCGGGATGCGGGGCGGCGTAATCGGGCGCCGCGCTGCCGGGCGTTTCCGCGGATACCGCGTGTTCCGGGTCGTCGGTCGGCGCGGGCGGGCGTGCGTCGCCGGCATTCGTGCGGACCGTCTTGCCGCCGGCGGTTTCGGCGGGTGTCTTGTCGCCCGGGGGGGCGGTGGCCGTACCGCGATCCGCTGCGCGTTCGGCCGCGGGTTCGGCAACGGCGGGGTGGTCCGGTTTGACGACCACGAGCACGCGGTTCGGCGCGCTGAATATGCCGTCGTGCGCGGTGACGGGCTCGGGCGTCGCGACCGTGCGCGGCACCGCCGGCTCGTTCGGCCCGCGCTTGCCGGCGAGCATGACCACCGTCTCGTCGGGCGCGGCGGGGCGCGACGATGCCGGTGGTGCTTCTTCGGCCGCGGCGCCTGCGGGAAGGCCGCTTGCCATCGCCGCCGTTTCCGGCTCCGGATCGAAGCGCAGAACCCGCGCATCGGCGCGCAACTGCCCATCGGCGCCGAACGCGTCGGGCGCTGCCGCATAGACGGGCCTCTGCCAGCGGTTCGCCAGCTCGGGCGCGAGTGCCGCGTCGTGCTCGCCGGCCACGACGATCACGGGCTCGTCGAGATCCTGCGGACGCGGGGCAGGCGTGCCCGGATCGTGCGCCGCACCGTTGCGCACGAGATAGACCGTGCGCTCGCCGATCTGCATCGGCGCGACGCTCGGCCCGCGCGGCACCGCGATGCCGGCCGGGTCGGACGTCGCCGGCCGCGTGGCGGGCGCTTCGTTCGTCAGGTCGACGACCCTCACGTTGACGCGCGGCGGCGTGCCGTCCGGCTTCGTGCGCGTGCCGGGACCAGCCGGCTCGTCGACATCGGCGGCCCGTGCGCCCGGTGCCCTCGCGTCGGCGCTGCGGGTGGCCGCCGTGCGGTCCGTGTCGGCTTCGTCGTGCTGCCGGTCGACACGTGCGCGCGTCTGGCTCGTGCGCTGCGCGCTGCGGGCATTCGTCGCCGCATTCACGCTTTCGCCGTCGGCGGCGGCCTGCCGGAGTTCGCGCGCCGCCCGCATCATGGCATTACGCACCTGCTCGTGCAGTTCCTTGCCGTGGTCGATGACCTGCTCCAGCCTGTCGAGCCGCGACTTCGCGACGATGTTCGACGTCGTGCCGACGGCGCCGTCCGGGCCGAACGTCATGCGCTCGCCGGTGTCCGTCACGCTGTCGACCCGCGTGCCGTGGGACCAGGCCTTCGGTGACGCCGACACGACGGACAGTGTGCCGTCCTGGCCAAGCACCACCGACTTGCCGGGCGGCATCTGCTTTGCCGACGTCTTGTCGAGCACGCGGATCGGCTGGTCTTCGTAGGTCAGCGTCTTGTCGCCGACCATCAGTACGCCGTCGGGTGCGACCTTCACGGCCTCGCCGTCGAGCGTCGCGCGCGTGCGGCCGGCCGACAACGATGCGGCGCCGTCCTTGTTCAGGATTCGCCCGATCGTCTGGTCATCGACCTTGACGACGTTGCCATCCGTCGTGTGCGCGGCAATCGGCCGGCCGGTGCGGGTGCGGATGCCCGTGACCGCGCGTTGCTTCGCGACGCCCGCACCCATCAGCGCGGTATTGATGACGCCGGACTCGAACGCTTCGCCAGCCGCCTTCGTATTGCCGTGCAACAGGTCGACGCCGGATTCGACGAACGCCTCGCCGGCGCCGGCGATACCGGTCACGAACGCCGTGCGCCCCGCACCCTTGGCGATGACCGATGCGACCTTCGTCGTGACCGCGCGTTCGAACAGCTTCGTGCCTGCGAGTTTCGCGGCGCCCCCGGCAGCCATTGGCACGAGGTTGATGTAGTCGGCGCGGGCGCCGGCGTCGAACGGGCTGATGCTCTGGTCGTGCTCGAAGCGGTTGGCGAGATCGAGGCCCGCCTTCGTCATCGCGGAACCGATCGCCGTGTAGGTCATCGTCGCGCCGATGAAGTTCAGCGGCACGCCGATCGCCGCGCCGATCACCGTGCCGTCGAGCGCCGTGCCGATCACCTCGAGCGCCATCCCGCCGAGCAGCATCCCTATGTTGACGCCGGTGCCCGTGAAGAAATTCAGCGCGGGGTCGAGCGGACTGTCGTGGTGCGCGGCTTTCGACACGACCTGCTGCGAGCCGTCCGCGTTGTGGCCGGTCAGGATGTCGACGGTGCCGTCCGACGACAGCTGGTTGCTGTCGAGATAGTCGTTGATGCTGTCGTAGTTGCCGGCCGATTCGTCGATGTAGTGCGTGTTGCCGCCCTTGTCCGTTACCTTGAACAGCGCGCTCGTCGTCGTGCCGGTCTCGTTCGCGGCATACACCATCGGCAGCACGCTGATCTGCGTGTCCTTGCCGCCGCCGACCGACAGCAGCTTGTCGCGCACGGTGTTGATCGCCGCCAGCTTGTCCTTGTCGACGAAGCGCGCGACCGAATCGTCGGCGGCCGATACGGATTGCGACGACGTGTCGGACGGCACGTCCGGCTGTTGCCCGAGCGCGATGCCGATCAGGTTGCGCTGCTGGTTGTCGCCGAGCGAGCCGAACGCGATCGTGCCGCCGTTCTGCGTACTCAGGCTTGCCGCGTCGAGCATCGCGTTCGACATCTCGGTGCGATGCGCTTCGTAGAAGTCGTGCATCGCCTTCTTGTGGTCGTCCGCGGCGTCGGACTTCTCGTCGACATAGCGCAGCCGCTCGTCGAGGCCCGCGTCGAACTGATCGAGCAGCACCTGCTGGCGCGACGTGTCGCTCAGCAGCTTCAGTTGCGGAACGGCGTTCTCCGCCTTCGCGACGGCGGCCCGCGCGTCGTTCAGCTCGGATTGATACAGGTTCGGGCGATACGACGGCGCCGGCATCACGTCGCCGTCCGGCAAGGTGCGCAGCCGCACCGGCGCCGGGTTGGCGGCGGCCCATTCGTCGTACTGCTTCTGCTTGGCCGCGAGTGCGCTCTTTGCTTGATCGACGTCGTCCTGCGCGTTCTTCAGTGCGACATCGGCTGCACGCGAATTGACGTCGTCCGACAGCCGGTTGCTGGCCATCCGCAGTGCGCCGGCGACCACCTGCAGGCGCGTGGCATCGAGCTGCGTGGGGCCGCTCGGCGCGGCCGGCGGCGGCGTCAGCGACCGCGACGGGTCGGTCAGCGGCAGGAACGTCGGCGGCGACGCGGCATTCTTGCCTGCCGGCGCAGGGGGCGCGAAGGCCGTGGGCAGTAACGGGCTCGTGCTCGGCACGGTGCCGGCGGCTGTCGACAGCGACGATGCGGGGGCTGGCTGCGCGACGGTCGACGTCAACTGCGGCGGCTGCTGGAAAAACGGCTTCAGCAGCGGCTGCTGCGCCTTCACCTGCGCGCTGATCTTCGACGCCTGATCGTCGTACTGTTGCGCGAGCGTCGCGCCGTACGCGGCGACGAAGCCGTCGTGCGCAATGCCCGCCTGCTGCTTCGCCTGGTAGAGCTTCGCGTACGCGGCGCCGAGATCGAGATCGACCTTCGCGTCGACGAGCGGCCGGCGCGGCTGCTGCGGGTTGTCCTTGTGCCACTTGTCGGATGCCTGCTGGGCGGCCGTGCAGTTGTCCTGTGCGTGGTCGACCTGTTGCTGCGCGGCCAGCATCTGCAGATAGCCGCCGCTTGTGCTTGCCGCCGTCTGCGCGCGCTTGAGCGCGGCGTTGGCGTCAGGTACCGAATTCGGCGCGACGATCACGGTGCCCTGCTTGCCGGCGACCACGTCGAATTTTTGTTGCGCCTGCGCGAGCGCGATGCTGTCGTTGGCTGCGGCGACTGCCGCGTTCGTGTAGTTCGCCGATTTCGCCGCGGCCGTGACGGCCTTTTGCGCGGCGTCCGGCGAATCGGGCGCGTCGGGCAGGATCACCTGACGATCCTGCTTCCCCAGCACGGTGTTCAGCCGGCTGATGCCTGCGTCGAGCGCCCCCTTGTAGCCGGGATCGACGAGATACGACTGAAGCTGCGTGCGCGCGAGATACGCGTTCGACAGATCCGAAAAGTATTTCGCGGTACCGGCGGCCGCGTGCGCGTCGGCGCTTCGCCAGTCGTCGTAAAGCTTCGATTGCGCCGGGGTCTTGCAGTCACCCGGCTTCGGCACCCACTTCGGGTCGTTCGCGTGTTCGGGAAACGTGGCCTGCAGCGTCTTGAGCTTCTGGTTGGCCGCATTCTGCGCGTCGCCGGGGTTCGTCACGTTGCCGTCGTCGTCGATCTGGATGCCCGACGGCATATCCGCATCGGCCTGTTCGCGATACAGGATCATGTAGCCGGCGTCGGTCGTCACGTTGAGCTCGCGCTGCGCGGTGTCGGCCGCCGTGCGCGCTTTCGCGTAATCGGCCTGCGCGGCCTTGCGGGCATCGGGCGTCGATTCGGGATCGCGGTTGACCACGTGCAGCACGTTCTGCGCGCCCTGCAGCGATTTCGACGCGTCGTCGTATTTCGTCTGGGCTTCCTGGACCGCCTGCTGCACCGCGCGCGTCATCTTGTTCTCGACGGTGATGTCGGGTGGCGGCGCAGTATATTGCGCCGCCATGCGCTGCATCAGCGATGTTGCGTCGGTGATCTCCGCGTTGGTCGGCTTCGACGGATCGGTGGACAGCGACGCATTGACGGGAATCGGCGGTGCGGCAACCGGGTTCGCGGGGCCGGCTGCCGGGTCGTCCTGCTTCGGCGGCGGAGGGGGCGGTGGCGGGGGCGCGACGACCGGATTCAACGTTTCCGACAGGAAGCGCTGCCAGTTGACGCCCAATCCCATTCCGTCGATCAACAGCATGCTTGTCTCCGTTGAACCGCGCGATGCGCGCGACGCCAGGCGCGCAGTCCGTCGCGCTACCAGCTTTCAAGTGTAAGGAGACGCATCGCTGCTGGAATGCCGCTGTTTCGTAGCGCGCCGGCGCGACCGGGACGCGTGCGTGTTGCCTGCTACGAGGTGTGTACGATCGATGCGCGGCGTTCGACCCGCTCACGGCGACCCGCATGCGCGCCTGCGTCGTGCGCCGTCACTGATCGAGACACCGCACGCACAGCCGCTTCGCCTGGTTTGCCGGCAGCCCGCGGCACATCATCACCACCGGGCGCGCATGACACGAAGGCGCATCGGCGGACGCGGCGGGCGACGCCAGCCGCCGCGCGCGTTCGGGCGGCGTGGTGGCGGCAGCGTCCATGCGCCGACGGCGCTCGGGCGGCGGCGCATCGCTCACGACCGGAATCGGTTCGACGCCGCCTTCGCGCGCGTTGCGCTGCGCGCTCGCGACGACGCGGCTCACGTAGCCGCTCGAGAAGCCGGTCGTGAAGTTGCCGCTGTAGTAGCACGACAGCGCCGCGCGCAACGCGGCCTGCGCGGCGCGGCCGGTGCCCGACGAGCGAGCGAAGCATTCGGTCAGGATCGCGCCGCCGGCCCGCAGGTTGCGGCACGGCTCGAACATCGTCGCTTCGTCGAGGCCGTATTTCGAGAAATTTCGTTCGTTCACCTGCGCAAGGCCGACGCTGTAGCTGAAGCCGCGCGACGCAAGCTCGTGCGCGGTCGCGCGCGCCTCGTCGAGCGACGCGGGCTGGCGCGCCAGGTGGCCGCCGACCACGCCGATCGCATACGGATTGAAGCCCGATTCGGTGCGCACGAGCGCGGCGAGCGTATCGGGATCGACGTTCGGCGCACACGCGCGCGCCAGTTGCGCGAAGCCAGCGCCGCTGGCCGCGTGCGCGATGCGCGGTTGCATTGCGGCGAATGCGAGCGCGAGCAGCCCGACCAGCGCGCACAGGCACGCGGCGGCGGTTCGCAGGCCGCGCGCATTCATCCCGCGCCCGCCACGCGGTACGACAGCACGAGCCCGTGCACGAGCAGCGACCAGCCGTCGAGCGCGACGAACAGCAGCAGCTTGAACGGCACCGAGATCGTCGTCGGCGAGATCATCTGCATCCCGAGCGCGAGCAGGATGTTCGCGACCAGCAGGTCGACGACGATGAACACGATATAGATCACGAAACCGATCTGGAACGCCTTCGTCAGCTCGGCGAGCGTGAAGCTCGGCACCAGCACGAGCAGGTCGTCGTCCTTGATGCCGTCCGCGCGATTCTTCGGCCAGACCGACGTCGCGGTGCGCACGAAGAATTCGCGATCGCGCTGCCGCGTATGCGACACGAGGAAATCCTTGATCGGCGGCAGCGCGGCATCGGCGAGCGCGCCGACGTCGGCGGTCGACAGTTGCCCCGACGCGTCGAAGTGACGCGCCTGCAGCGCGTCGCGGATCGACATCCCGACGGGCGCCATGATGAACAGCGACAGGATCAGCGCGATGCCGTTCAGCACGAGGTTCGGCGGCACCTGCTGGATCCCGAGCGCGGAGCGCAGGAGGCCGAGCACGACCACGAGCTTCGTGTAGCTCGTCACCATCAGCGCCGCGAACGGCGCGATGCCGAGCGCGGCGATCACCGCGATCAGCGCGACCGGATTCGGCAGGTTGCCCATCGTTCAGCGCTCGCGCGGCGCGGGTTGCGTCAGCGTGACGACACGCACGCCGAGTTTCTGGCCCACCGCGATCAGGTGGCCGGTGCCGATCAGCATTCCGTTCGCGACCAGATGGATCACGCTCTGGTTGATTCCTTGCTGCAGCTCGATCACGGCGCCCGGCTGCAGCGCACTCAGCTCGCCGAGCGGCATCGACGTGGGCGGCAGCTCGAAGCGCAGGTCGACGGCGAGGCCGTCGAGCGTGCGCGGCGCATCGGCGGGCGGCGCGTCGTGCGCCGTCGCGGGCGCGGTGTCGGTGCGGGTCGGTTCCAAAGGCATCTCCCTGATTCGTTCGACGGTCAGCCGGTTGCCCGACGGCCGTCCGGTGATCTCCCATGCCGGCGCGGCCGGCAGCCGGGCGACGCACAGCAGGTTCTGCTCGTGCGCCTGCCAGCGCTCGATCGCGATGATGTCGCCGCCGACGACGTCGGCCAGTTCGGCCGTCGTCAGCTCGGTGCGGCCGATCTCGAACACGAGCGGCACGGGCAGGTTCGCGTAGGCCGCGCGCGCGTCGGCGAGCGCGACCGGCGCGGCCGCGAAGAACACGGCCAGCGCATCGGGCGCGTCGAACAGCAGTGCGCCGTGGCAGCGCCATGCGCCGTCGGCGCGCCGCAGCTCGAAGCGCAGCGCGGCCGGCAACGCGCGCCAGGCGGGTGCGCTCGCGGGGGGCGGCAGCAGTTCCACGCGCTGCCGCGTCGCGGCTTGCAGCACGGCCGTGAGCGGCGCGCACAGGTCGGCGAGCAGCGCCGCGCGGATCACGGCCGGCACGGCCGGGTCGGCCGCGTCGCCGAGCCATTCCGTTTCCGCGACCGGATCGATCCACAGCGTGCCGGTGGCGGGCCCGACGACGAAGCGGTATGCATGCGCGTCGGCGGCCGGCTCGGCATCGACGCGCCAGCGCAGCTCGTACGCATGCTCGCCGAGCGTGACCGGAACGGCGCCGGTCGCGCAGTACGCGTGCGACAGCCCGCGCGCGGCGGCGGCGGACAGGCGCGGCAAGTAGGGCGACGCGTCGAGCGCGACCGCGGCCGGCGCAGCGGCGGGCGGTGCGGAAGCGGCGGGCATGGCCGGGTTCGCGGCGTCGCCGGCGTCGGCATTCGTCAGGAACTGCGCAGGCACGGCGGGATCGGGGCGGATTCGGCGTTGGTTCGACGGGTTGTGATGGGGCCGGTGGCGCGGACGGGCACGCGGCTGCTGCGTCGATTGTAGGGACGGCCATGGCCGCGTGCCGCGCCGGAATCCGTAGTCGCGTGCATCGCGCGGCGGCGGGGAACGCGGGGCGCTACGAAGCGCGACGCGGCGCGATGGAATGCCACGAAGCGTGGTGTGCGGCGGCGTGCGGCCAAAAGCGACCGCCGCCCGGAGGCGGCGGTCGGGTCGCGACTGGCTGGCGGGCAGGGCGGCGTGCGGAGGCCGCATCCGACGAGCAGGCCGCGAAGCGCTGCGGACGTGTGCAGCGCGGTGGGGAGGTGCGTTGCCGGCGCGCCGCGAGCGGGCGGCGCGCGGGCGAATCGTCAAGCGTAGTCGGCGGCCATCACGGCTTGCGGTGCGGCGCGCAGGATCGGCGCCGCTTCGTGGCGCTCGACGTGCGTCATTGCCGCACCGAACAGCACGAGGCGATAACCGACCGCGTAGATCGGGATGATCCGCAGGTTCTTGTCGTGATCGAGCTGCAGCTTCGAACGGATCCGCGAGATATGGGTGTCGAGGGTGCGCGACGACACGGCGAGTTCACGGCCCCATACGGCTTCCTGGATTGCCTGCCGCGGCACGACCTTGTTCATGTTGTCGAGCAGGAATTCGACGACGTCGAATTCGCGCGGCGTAACGTCGATGACTTGGTTGTCGATTTCGATCGTGCGGCGCACGAAGTTGATTTTTATGTTGTCGATGTACAGGTATTTGCAATCCATGGTGGCCCTCGCATGCCAATTAAGGAGTGTTTGCGGGTCATGTCCTGCAACTTCCGGGCCAGCGGAGGGATGGTCAGGCATCGGCGGACGACGATGCCGGGGCATGCAGTGCGGAGGCTTTGAATTTAAAAGAATTTTTAACGCGGGGCGCGGCGCGGATACGGAAGGGGGCGGAGCAATAGTGAAGGAATGTTACGTAGCATCGAGGGGCGACGTTACGGGCGTTACGTTCGACGTAACGTGCGGGGGAGGCGGGATTCGGGGCGGGCGGCACATGGTTTTTGCCGGACAGCGAACCCGACATCGAACCCTACCGGGTTTGATGAACGATCTATATCAATCAATTGATTAGGGATTAGGGCAATTTCTTGCCGACATGGAACCCTGCATCGGACACGCTTCGACAAAGAACGCCGGCCGAGCGACGTTTCCATCCCCCGGCCGGCATTCCGCCCCATCAAGCCTTCGCGCTATCCGCCGAATCGAACGGCAGCACGTAATGCCGCTTGCCCGTCGCTGCGAAGATCGCGTTCGCGACCGCCGGCCCGATCGGCGCGACGCCCGGCTCGCCGACCCCGGTCGGCGCCTCGGCCGACGGCACGACATGCACCTCGACCTTCGGCATTTCGGCCATCCGCAGCACGTGGTAGCCGTCGAAGTTGCGCTGTTCGACCTGGCCGTCCTTCAGCGTGATCGCGCTGTGCAGCACCGCGCCGAGCCCGAAGCCGATGCCGCCTTCCATCTGCGCGGCAACGATGTCGGGGTTGATCGCGATCCCGCAATCCACCGCGCACACCACGCGCTCGACCTTCACCTTGCCGTCCGCGTCGACCGACACCTCGGCCACCTGCGCGACATAGCTCTTGAACGCCTCGGCGACCGCGATCCCGCGCCCGCGGCCTTTCGGCAGCGGCTTGGCCGGATCCCAGCCGGCCTTCTGCGCGGCCAGTTCCAGCACCGCACGCATGCGCGGCTCCTTCGCGAGCAGGTCGCGGCGGAACGCATACGGATCCTTGCCGGCGGTGTGCGCGGCTTCGTCGATGAACGCCTCGACCGCGTACGCGGTGTGCGAGCTGCCGACCACGCGCCACCACAGCACGGGCACGCCCGTCTTCGCGGTGGTGAGCTCGACCGACACGTTCGGCACCGCGTACGGCAGGTTCGCCGCGCCCTCGACCGACGTCGCGTCGATGCCGTTCTTGACCATGAACGCCTCGAACGGCGTGCCGGCGAGGATCGACTGGCCGACGATCCGGTGGCGCCAGCCGACCAGCCGGCCGTCCGCGGTCAGGCCAGCGTCGAGCTTGTGGAAGTACATCGGCCGGTAGTAGCCGCCCTGGATGTCGTCCTCGCGCGTCCACTGCAGCTTGACGGGCTTGCCGTCCGCGCCGAGCGCCTTCGCGATCGACACGGCCTCGACCACATAGTCCGACCACGCGTTCGCGCGCCGGCCGAAGCTGCCGCCCGCGTACAGCGTGTGGATCCGCACCTGCTCCGGCTTCAGGCCCGCGACCTTGGCCGCGTTGGCCTGGTCGACCGTCTGGAACTGGTCGCCGGCCCAGATCTCGCAACTGCCGGCCGTCAGCTTGACGACCGCGTCGAGCGGCTCCATCGGCGCGTGCGCGAGATACGGGAATTCGTACGTCGCGCTGATCTTGCGCGCCGCGCCCGCGATCGCCGCGTCGGCATCGCCGTCCTTGCGCGCCGACGTGCCCGGCTGGCCGGCGAGCTGCCGGTATTCGCGCATGATCTCGGCCGAGCCGCGCTTCTCGGCGTTCGATTCGTCCCATTCGACCTTCAGCGCGTCGCGGCCCTGTTTCGCGGCCCAGAAGCCGTTCGCGACGACCGCGACGCCACCCGGCACCTGCACGACCGACACGACGCCCGGCACGGCTTTCGCGGCCGTCGCGTCGAACGATTTCACGGTCGCGCCGAAGCGCGGCGGGCGCTGCAGCAGCGCGACGCGCATGCCGGGGAACGTCGTGTCGAGCGTGAAATGCGCGGTGCCGTTCGATTTTGCCGATGCGTCGACGCGCGGAATCCGCTGACCGATCAGCTTGAAATCGGCCGGCTGCTTAAGCGTGACCTTGTCCGGCACGGGCAGCTTCGATGCGTCGGCGACGAGCGTGCCGTAGGCGGCCGTCTTGCCGCTCTTCGCGTGCGTGACGACGCCACCCGCCGTCGTCAGCTCGCCGGCCGGCACCTTCCAGCGGGCCGCGGCGGCCGACACGAGCATCGCGCGGGCCTTGCCGCCCGCTTCGCGCAACTGCTGCCACGAGTTCGCCATCGCCGAGCTGCCGCCCGTGCCCTGCATCGTGCCGAACGCGAGGTTCGCATAGCGCTTCGCATCGGCCGGCGCGCTTTCGACGCGCACGCTCGACCAGTCGGCGTCGAGCTCCTCGGCGACGATCGTCGCGATGCCCGTATAGGCGCCTTGGCCCATTTCGAGGTGCTTCGCGATGACCGTGACGGCGCCGTCGGGCGTGATGCGCAGGAACGCGTTCGGCGCGAAATCGGCGGCGGGCGCGGTCGCGGCGAGCGCGCGGCGGCCGAGGCCGGTCCATTCGAAGCCGATGGTCAGGCTGACGGCGGCCGCGGCGCCCGCGGCCTTCAGGAAGGTGCGGCGCGACGGACGCACCGAATCGCGGTTGTCGAGTTCGATCGTCATGGTCAGGCTCCGAGCGTCGCGGCCGCGTCGTGGATCGCGGCCCGGATGCGGGCGTAGGTCGCACAGCGGCACAGGT
The DNA here is from genome assembly GCF_025685725.1 of Burkholderia sp. BKH01. Taxonomy (NCBI): domain Bacteria; kingdom Pseudomonadati; phylum Pseudomonadota; class Betaproteobacteria; order Burkholderiales; family Burkholderiaceae; genus Burkholderia; species Burkholderia sp. BKH01. Next base: position 25,592 of record NZ_JAOTQT010000044.1, read on the forward strand.
TGCCGTTCATCGCGGCGTCGATGTCCGCGTCGGTCGGCTTCGGGTTTTGTTCGAGCAGTGCGGTGGCCGACATGATCTGGCCGGACTGGCAATAGCCGCATTGCGGAACCTGCAGCTTGACCCACGCGGCCTGCACGGCCTGCGCGGGCTTGCTTTGCAGGCCTTCGATCGTCGTGACGTGCTTGCCCGCGATGCCGGCGAGGGGCAGCACGCACGAGCGGACGGCCTGGCCTTCGAGATGCACCGTGCACGCGCCGCACTGCGCCATGCCGCAGCCGAACTTCGTGCCGGTCAGTCCCGCGTGTTCGCGAATCGCCCAGAGGACGGGCATCGACGGATCGGCATCGAGCGTGACGTTCTTGCCGTTCAGGACAAACGAGGTAGGCATGTTGTATGTCTCCGTGGGGAAAAACCGGCATGCGGCCGGTTACAGGGCCTGCTCACGCTCATAGCGGGCTTGCGCTGGCCTCACGAATGATTTTTGCCGAACAGGGGAACGTGCGTTGCCGGCCGTATTGCGGCGTCGATCGTCGCTTGTTTGGCTCGGCCAAACGGCGCTCCTCACTCCTTGCACTACGGCCGGCAACGCACGTTCGCAAGCCCGCTATGAGCGTGAGCAGGCCCTGAGTGTGCGCGAGCAGCCGGTTTTTGCGTCTACCCAATCCTGCAAATTTATTGAACAATCCTGCAAATCCCGGGCGCGGTGCGGGCCGTTTCGCTATGCTCCCGCGACATGGGGAAATCAATCGAGGATTCGTCATGGACATGACCGATATCGCGGCGTCGCGTGAATCCGGGCGGCGCGAGCTGGCGTCGCTGATCGGCCGCTTCGCGCCGGCGGACGGCTCGCATTCGACCGCTGTGCCGGGCCTGATGCTGCATCGGCACACGCGTCCGGTCGATCTCGGCTGCGGCGTGTCGCGTGCCGCGCTCGTGATCGCCGCGCAGGGCGCGAAGCGCGTGATCGTGGCCGGCCAGGCCTATGAATACGACACGCAGAATTGCCTGATTACGTCGATCGACTTGCCGATCCTGTCGCGCGTGACGCGCGCGTCGCCGGACGCGCCGTACCTGTGCCTGTCGCTGACGCTCGATCCGCAGCGCATCGTCGAGCTCGCGGCCGAGATGCGGCTGCCCGAGCCCGACGCGGGCCCCGAAGGCGAGGGGATCGCGCTCGCCGAGCTGACGCCGCCGCTGCTCGACGCCGCGCTGCGGCTGTTGCGGCTGCTCGATACGCCGGCCGACGTTCCGGTCGTCGCGCCGCTGATCGAAAAGGAACTGCTGTACCGGCTGATGACGAGCGGGCAGGGTACGCGGCTGCGGCATATGGCGATCGCGGGCAGCCAGACGCACCGGATCGCGCGCGCGATCGAATGGATCCGCGATCACTACGCGGAGCCGATGCGCGTCGAGTCGCTCGCGCAGGCGGTCAACATGAGCGTGTCGTCGCTGCACCACCATTTCAAGCACGTGACGACGCTGAGTCCGCTGCAATACCAGAAGCAGTTGCGGCTGCACGAGGCGCGCCGGCTGTTGCTGCGGCAGGGCGGCGACGTCGGGTCGGTGGCTGCCGTGGTCGGCTACGAGAGCGCGTCGCAGTTCAGCCGCGAATACAGCCGGCTGTTCGGCGCGCCGCCGATGCGCGACGTCGTGCACCTGCGGAAAAAGGAACTGCTCGGCTGATGCGGCGGCGGCTGGCGCAAACGCGCGGTCGGCGCGCAGCGCTCGATGATCGGCTTGACGATCCGGTTCGTGCCGACCGGTACCGTCGACTGGGTGACAACGACCGCGAAGCAGGCCAGATTCGACGCGATGTCGAGCGCGGCTGCTTCGAAGTACTACAGGTCCGCATGATCGGTGTCCGGCTGCGTTGGCGTTCCGGCCACGTTGAAGTAGCGCGGCGCGACCCTGCCATTCATGGCTTGCTCCTTCGTCGAGCATCTCCAGGAACCCCACGTCGATTTGCTCGACGGCGGCGCGCACATGTTCCATCCCGCTGCACCGGTATCGCTTCGGCAAGCGCCGGTCCGCATGTGCTGATATCGACGAAGCGCCTGTCGCGGCGCTAGGCGCTCCGGTTTCGCTGGCAACCCCGTTGATGCTTGAACGACGCGAGCGCCGATCGATCGGTGGTGATCTTCATCGCCTTTTCCCCGACACGCTGATTGACGAGCGGCCGCCGTCCGTGATCCGTGTGCCGTGGCGTGCTGCTCGGTGAGAACCGGAAATCAGGCAATCGGCATGCCATGGACGGCGCAATCCCGCTGTGCGCGGCGAGGGTGAGAAATTGCCGCGCGATATGCGCGTTGTGTTTCACGCATGAACCGTGGGGACAGGAAAATGACCCGGGCGATGGCCGGATCGATGCGATTCGATTCAATGAAATGTTCGGTAAATCAGGCGCTTACGGGATTGATGATGCGAAAAAAGGCGTTGAATCGTTTTGTTTCAACGATGAGAAGGGCGCGGATAAATGCTTGAAAACGGCTCTGCAACTTATTGCCCACCTGGCAGTTCAAGGTGCGAAGGGCGGATCGAATGAACGTGAAAGGCCGTTGCGACGGCCGCGGTCGGAATTCCGCGTTCCAATTCGGTTTGGTTGTTACACCGGTAATCGTCGAGATCGCAACATCGTTGTCGTGTGATCGTGTCGGTATTTTCACGGATGAATCAAATCCGTTTCGTCTGTCAAGACGAATGCGTGGCTCCGGCGCATCGGAGGCGGCCGCGCGGGCCGGTGGAACAGGGCGCCGCACGCCTCGATTCCCGTTCGGCAGGGGCCTTGGAGGCCCGCCGCACGTGCCGCGACGCCCGATTCGCAGGCGGAAAAGCGGATGTAGCGGGCCATGCGTGGCGATGCGCTTCTCAGGTTTGAAACACTCGTTCGCCTGGCCGTCCGGCGAGGGCCGGCGTGCCGGTTTCGTCCGTCAAATCGAGGTATTGCTTCGCGACGCGCAACGATCGCCGCGTGTGCCTGACCGTTGTTGCGATACATTCCTGAAACCAAAAATGACGTTCCCGGCGATTCGAGCCGGCGCGGCGGCCGTTCAGCGCGCGCAATGAGCGGCGGAATAACGCGTGGCACGCTGCTTGCGCTACTAGACGCACCGGCGAGCGGTCGACACGATGCAACAACGATGTGGGGGCGGCCAACTCGTCAATAAGCCAGTCGGGGAAACGGCGATGAAGACTATAAGCAGTGGCTTGATCGGCGCGTTCTTTGCGCACCATAGGGGTAGTCGGAAAGTTCGGGGTGTCGCTTGCGACGCGGTGCCAGCGTCGCGGGGCGCACCTCGCCGATTGCCCGCCCTCCGCGCGCTGCGCGTGCTGGAGCGGTTGTCGCTCCGCGCGGCAACCGGGCGACAGCGGTACTCACCTTCATTCAGTTCACCCGGATGGATCAGCCTGTTCGTGCCGGACAGCGTGATACCGATTCGTCTTCAACCGTGCAAGGCAGTTTCGATCGCGCCGGGCCAATACCGGCGCCGGCCGGATTAGATCAAACGCCTGTTGGCCGGATTATCCGGGAACCTTTCGTCGCTCCCCCAGGGAGCAGACATGTCATCTGGCTGCAATGCAGGCCATTTTCCGCTCGACTAAAGAGCGCATTTTGAGCGGCTCTGCATTTTGCGGTGGTAAATATATTCGCTCATTTTCGATTCCGGAAACGGGTGCCAGTGCCGGCATTTGTTTTCGGCGGGGTATCGAAAATCGCGGGCCGGAAAAGTGTGTGCGTAATTCCGGTTGATCAAATTAGAGTGTTTTCGCTAAATATCCAATGTTAATAAAAATAGTGGAAAACACGCGTTAATAAATTTTGGATAACTTAAAAACAAAAACTAGACTTCGTTTGTCCAAAAAATCAAAAAGACATGAATTTCAAAGAAAACAGGAATCTCGTAATTTGATAGTAATCCTTATTTTTTGAGGATTGCTCAAGTCAGGAAGGTTGATGGCGTGCGATCTTCCGGGCTCATTTCGTCCACGCCGTTTTGGAGTCGACCATGAAGAAGCTTCTCATTGCAGCAGCAGTTCTGGCGGTCTCGGGTGCAGCGTTCGCAGGTAGCGGCACGGTGTCGAGCAGCAGCTCGACGAGTGGTGGTTCGACGATGGCCGGTGTTGCCGGGTTCGGCCACTTCATCGCCATCGATTCCGGCTCGGCGCTCGGCGCAGCCGGTGCAGTTGCCGGCGGCCCGAGCAGCTCTTCGATGTCGTACACCAACCACGAGCAATCGTCGTCGGTCAGCGGCTTTGGCTTCGGCGGTGCACAGGCTGGTGGCACGAGCGGCGCCAATGCCGGCTCGATCGGCTGGACGCTTCACCACTAAGCCGCGGCGCGTAGCGTTCGTCATTGGCTGGCGGTACGGATGCCGGGTTTCGCTCTACGCGGGCAGGCCCGGCTCCGCCACCGCCGAACTTCCTCACAGCAAAGGATTGCTATGAAAGCCAACGTCATTTTAGCGACAGCGCTCACCGTCATCTCGTCGGCTGCATTGGCAGCCGGTTCGTCCACGACCAACCAGACGCAATCCGTTGCGGCGGGTGTTTCCGGTTCGGTACTGGTCGGCTCCGGCAGCTATACCAGCAATTCGACTTCGACGGCGGGCGCGAATGCAGGAAGTACCGTGACACCCGCTGGTTCCATCGGCACGGCATCCGCCTTTCACAACTCGACTTCGACGGCCAGCGGTTCGGGCATGAACGGGGGGGCGTTCGCGGCAGGCGGCGGTATCGGTGCCGCAGGCTCGTTCGGCGGAAACGGCAGCACGAACGAGAACGCGAATGCGCTGTCGGGAGGGGTGACCGCCACGATCGTACTCGGCGCGAACCACTACACCGCAACGGGTGCGAACGACCAGGGCATTGCCAACGCGGGTGCCGCCGGGCTCACGGGCAGTGGCGGGTCAGGCGCGATCACGGGTTCGAATCACTACAACTCGTCGACCGTATGGAGTACCGGTCCGGCCGGCTCGCCGTCCGCATCGGGCGGAAGCCTGGGCAGTTCCAGCGCGACCGGAAGCAGTCATTAGTCAGGTGTGGGAGGGGCCAGTTTCCCAGCGACGCTGGTCTCTTTTCCCGCATTGTTGCCCCGTAAGGAGTTGGCATGAAGCAGAAACTGATTGCCGCCGCTCTGATGCTCGCGTCTCTGACGGCGTATGGCGCTGACCGTGCTGCCGATGGTGTGCAATCGAATATGCAGACGTCAAACAACCCTGACCAGACAATCAAACCGTCAGAACGACAAGCGCTTTCGTCGGGCAGTGCCATCGGCGGACCGGACACCCGGCAGTGGCAGGGTATGTCGGCCGGCTCGTGGTCCCAGCTGGGCAGCGGCTGGAAGCAGTTCGGGGAAGCAGCAAAAACTGAAGTCATTCAGGGGAAGTAGCACGGTTGCCTGGGTGGGAGGTCAAACCTCGTCCGGAGAGTGAAATGAACAGCAACAGGATCAAGGTGGCATGCGCGGCGATGTTCGCGATGACCACGATCGGCGCCCAGGCGCAAACAGCCGACTCGACTTCGAGCGCGCAGTCCTCGACGTCGTCGACGGCGATCGGCCAGGGCGGCGGCTCGAGCATCAGCACGAACACCAATACCACGAGCTCGCGCGGCGGCAATGCCGCCAGTAGCAGCGGGGTTCGCGGCAGCGGCAATTCGAGCGTGAATGTGAACGTGACGATGCCGTCCGGCACGAGCGGCGGCTCGAACGTGACGCCGCAGAGCGTGAGCTCGCTCCAGGCGCCCGGCTCGCCCGGCACCAACCCGTACAACACCCAGGCGTCGGAAAACGTCAATTATTCGGGTACGCAGACGATCAAGACGAACCCGTCCATCCAGGCGCCCGGCCTCACGACCACGCTGTCCGACACCTGCATGGGGTCGGTGAGCGTCGGCGTGTCGTTCCCGGGGTTCGGCGCGACGGGCGGCACGACGCTGGTCGACCAGGCCTGCGTCCGTCGTCTCGATGCGCGTGAATTCCGCGCGATGGGCCTGACCGACGTGGCGCTCGCGCTACTCTGCCAGAGCGACGCGAACCGGCGCGCGGTGGAAGCGACCGGGCACCTGTGCCCGGGCACGACCGCGCCGCTCGCGCGTTCGAATGTCGCGCCCAGTGCCGAAGCGACCGTCGCCGACGACGTGAAGTATCACGATCCGATCGTGCGCAACCGCATGGGCCTGCCACCGATCGACGCAGCCGCGCCGGCGCAGACACGCCCGGTGGCGACGACCGCGGTGCGGGCCGCGCCCATCCCCGTCCCGGTGCCCGTGCCGGCGATCGCGCCGGTTGCTGCTGCACCGGCAGTCGCGGCGCCGGTGGTTGCTGCACCGGCAGTTGCCGAAGCCGCGCCGGCAGTCGCAGCCGCTGCGCCGGGAGCCATCGTACCTGCGGTTGCGGCTGCGCCGGCTGTCGCAGCCGCACCCGCAGCCGCGGTCGTGCCGGCAGCCGCGATGGCAG